>NZ_JAAGPQ010000053.1:0-233 GCF_017104985.1 Paraburkholderia sp. Ac-20342
ATAGGGAATGGTAGAAATAGAAAAGGATTGACAGTCAACATTGACGCTGCGCAGGACGATTGGAGGAGACACTCACAATGTATATAAAGGTGTGAGGAAGCGAGTGGAGTAGTGGAGAAACGTCTAACGACTTATGTCAGAAGTACAGATGTTTGCATTCGCAATGTAAGAATACATGGCTGATGAAGGCAATCACACTTGTTTGATTAAGACTGGTGATTTTTTTTTTTTTT
>NZ_JAAGPQ010000054.1:0-58320 GCF_017104985.1 Paraburkholderia sp. Ac-20342
TCGATGGGATCGGCCGTGAACATCATGCTGTTCGCCTCGCCGGCCGACAATGCCCGCACGCGCGCGACGAGATCGTGCGCGACCGCGATGCTGCGCGCGGTCGAACCGCTCGCGCGGGCTTCGTGCAGCAAATCCTGCGACGCGTGCAATGCCGCCAGCAGCGAACGAACCGCCTCGGTGCGGGTCGGTGCTTCGTCCCACAATGTGCGCTCGACGAGCCACGCGAGCCGGTCGCGCCAATGCAGCTTCGGCCAGCGTTGCCGCACACGTTCGGCCGTATGCGCGCGCAATGCGCCGATGAACCAGCGCGCGCCCGGATATTCGTCGAGCAGTTGCGCGCAGACGCGACGATCGTCGATCACCTGCGCGAGCTTTGCCGTGATGCCTTGCGGCAGCGCATCGAGTTGCGCGAGCGACGCATGTTTGGCGCGCGCGACGAGCAGATCGAGATAGCCGATCAATACATCGCGCTCGACACCGCCATCGCGTTCGTAATCGGGAATCACGATGCGGCCGGGTTCGACGCGCGGCCCATCGGGACTGAACACGACGGTCACGCCGTATTGCCCGGTCAGCACGCGCGCGACCTTGCCGAGCGTCGATTCGAATGCGAAGCCCTGTGCGTTGCGCGAGGTGGGGGCGGGGTGCCGTGCGTTCATCGCCGCGCTTCCGTGTCGTTCATCCGTGCCGTTCTTCCGTATCGCTTCCGCTCCCGGCGCTCAGATAGCCGGCGCGATGTGATGACGGACGATGCCGCGAATCAGCGCGGCATCCTCGGGCGTTACCTTCGCGTAAATGGCCGGACCCGCCGCGCGCTCCGGATCGCCGGTGCGCAGCATCAGTTCGGCCCAGTCGAGCAGCCGGCGCGTCGAGAAGGCGCTCGACAGGTCTTCGCGCGCGAACGCGGCGCGGCAGTCGGCGGCGATCGCGGCAAGCGTGACGGCGAGCGCGCGCGTCATATACGGCGCGAGCGTGCGCAGCAGCACGTCGGTTTCCTCGGCCGGCGTCAGATAGTCGAGCAGGTAGACGCGCCAGCGATCGAGAAAGGCCTCGTTCATCAGATTCGCGCCCTGGTACAGATGGCGGAACTGGCTCATCGCGCCGACCGCGTTCGCGGTCGCGAAGAGGCGGAACGCCGGATGCGGGGCGACGATCTCGTTGCCTTTCTCCTTCAGCACGAGACGGCCTTGCGGTTCGAGCACGGCGGTCAGCGCGGCGAGAATCGACGGTTCGGCGAAGTCGATTTCATCGACGATCAGCCACAGGCCCTCGCGCATCGCCGTGGGCAGCACGCCGTCGACCCACAGGGTCTCGCCGCCCTTGACGGTCCAGAAGCCGACGAAATCGCCGACCGTCGTCTGTCCGTTCATGTTCGAGCGCAGCACGCCGTGCCGCGCCCGCGCGGCAACCTGTTCGATGAGGCTCGTCTTGCCCGCGCCCGTGTGGCCGATCAGCATCACGCGGCGGTTCTCGACGATGTCGGCCACGATGTCGTTAAAGCGCGCCGAAAACAGATAGGCAGGATTCATGCGCGGCACGAGCGGGTGGGGCATGCCGCAAGGGACGTCGACGTCGCCGATGCGCACGGTGCCGTGCGCTTCGGCCTGCGTTGCTGCGTCGGCTTCCCCGGACCCGCGCGACTGCTCCGCCAGCCTCTTCGCGCTGGCCCGCTGCAACTCCGGCATGAAGGCGACGCGCGTCCGCGCATCGGGATCGTTGCCGGCCGCGCCGCTGTCGATCGCAAAACCCTCGCGGCGCCACTTCTTCTGCTTGGCCCGCAGATTTTCCGCATCGACGACGAGATCGATATCGACCCCGCCCGCGCCGTTCCCGTCGTCGACACCGTGTTCGAGGCGATAGGTCTCGGGCCGGTCGGCCACGCTCACGCGCCACCATTCGGCGCCGGTCTGCGTCGCGCGCCGATAGAGGCCGAGGTTTTCGTCCTTGTTTCCGTCTTCGCTTTCAGGCAGGTCGGGCATGCTCATGGCAAAAAAATGTCGAATGACAAACGATGTTTTGATTTGGCTCGGGCCGGTTTGCCGACTATCTTATCTTGGGCGGCTTTCGAACGCCTGCGTGTCGCGAATCCGTCCGGTTCTTCCGCTTTCAATACCCAGGCTTTCCGCCGCGAGAGTGCGCCCGTCGTTGAGTGCGCGTGTGCATGTGCGTGTATGAGCGAGCCGAGCTGCGAGGAACGGGTATTGCTTGCCTTCGTCGCGCGCGAGATCGCGATCTGGCGAAGTGCGTACGCGGCAGTGGATATCGCCGCAACGGGGCCGCATGGATGGGAAACCCAGGACGAGGCATGCACATGGCAAGACACAAGGCCGACGTGGCTGACGACGACTTCGAGATTTACGCCAGCTATCATGGAACCGGCGACGGACGTTACATAGGTGGACTGAAGGTCGTCAGAAAGGCTGACCGGAAAGTGCTGTTTCCATTCGACGGCGCGCCGCAGATCGGCCCCTACGCGACCGCCGACGAAGCGCGGCGAGCGGCGATCGACTACGGCCGCGAGATCGTCGCGGCGGATCGCGCGTCGCCGGAGAGTTGAGCGGTTGAGCGACGGGGGCGTGCAATCAGGGCGACCCGCCACGCAACGGCCCATGTTGGCGGCCATGTGAATGCGTGCAGATTCACGCATATCGGCGCATCATCGGTGAGCTTCGCCGCGATTTTTCATACGTGTGCTCCCGTGCGTGAGTTTTCGCGCGCTGTCCCCGGCATGCTTTTGCGCATGTTCCCACGCGAGCTTCCACGTCGATCCCATGCGCCGGTACGCGCGAGCGCCGCGCCGTGCGTTCCGGCTGTCCTCCGAATTGCCGAACAAGGAGCGTCCCATGCAAAACGATCCCGCCCTCGATCAGCTGTGCATCAACACGATCCGCACGCTGTCGATGGACGCCGTGCAGAAAGCCAATTCCGGCCACCCCGGTACGCCGATGGCATTGGCGCCGGTCGCGTACCAGTTGTGGCAACACCATCTGCGCTACGACCCGGACGAACCGTTGTGGCCGAATCGCGACCGCTTCGTGCTGTCGGTCGGGCATGCGTCGATGCTGCTGTATTCGCTGCTGCATCTGGCCAACGTGAAGGCCGTCGACGAGCACGGCCAGCCCACCGGCGGGCCGGCCGTATCGCTCGACGACATCGAGCATTTCCGCCAGCTCGGCAGCAGGACGCCGGGCCACCCCGAGTACCGCATGACCACCGGCGTCGAGACGACCACGGGACCGCTCGGCCAGGGGCTCGGCAACAGCGTCGGCATGGCGATGGCCGCGCGCTGGTACGAGAACCGTTTCAACAAGACCGACGCGCCGCTGTTCGATTACCGCGTCTACGCGCTATGCGGCGACGGCGACATGATGGAAGGCATCTCGCACGAAGCGGCCTCGCTCGCGGGGCATCTGAAGCTGTCGAACCTGATCTGGATTTACGACAGCAATCGCGTGACGATCGAAGGCCATACGGACCTCGCGTATAGCGACGATGTCGAGAGCCGTTTTCGCGGCTATCGCTGGCACACGCTGCACGTCGACGATGCGAACGACACGGCCGCGCTCGAAGCGGCGCTCGTCGAGGCGAAGAGCGTGCAGGACCGGCCGACGCTGATCGTGGTGCATAGCCTGATCGGCTGGGGCGCGCCGCATAAGCAGGACACGGCGGCCGCGCACGGCGAACCGCTCGGCGTCGAAGAAGTCGCGCTCGCGAAGCAAGCCTACGGCTGGCCCGAGGATAAATTCTTCTACGTGCCGGATGGCGTGCACGAACGCTTTGCGCAAGGTTTCGGCGCGCGCGGCAAGGCGGCGCGCGAGCAATGGCAGACGCAATACGAAACCTATAAGAAGACGTATCCGGACCTCGCGCGCGAATTCGCGCAGATCGAAGCACATGAATTGCCGCAGGGCTGGGACAGCGACATCCCGAGTTTCGAGGCCGACGCGAAGGGCATCGCCACGCGCGAATCGTCGGGCAAGGTGCTCAATGCGATTGCCGCGCGCGTGCCGTGGCTGCTCGGCGGCGCGGCGGATCTTTCCCCGTCGACGAAAACCAACCTCAAATTCGAGGGCGCGGGCAGTTTCGAAGCGGACGACTATGGCGGCCGCAATCTGCACTTCGGCATTCGCGAGCACGCGATGGGCGCGATCGTGAACGGCCTCGCGCTATCGAATCTGCGGCCGTACGGCTCGACGTTCCTGATTTTCAGCGACTACATGAAGCCGCCGATTCGGCTCTCGGCGATCATGGAAGTGCCGGCCATCTATGTGTTCACGCACGATTCGATCGGCGTCGGCGAGGACGGTCCGACGCATCAGCCGATCGAGCAGCTTGCGTCGTTGCGCGGCGTGCCGGGACTCACGGTGCTGCGCCCCGCCGATGCGAACGAGGCGGCCGAGGCGTGGCGCGTTGCGCTCGCGCATCCGCGCAGGCCGTCGTGTCTGGTTCTGACGCGCCAGCCGCTGCCGACGCTCGACCGCCAGCGCTATGCGGCCGCGAGCGGCGTGCAGCACGGTGCCTATGTACTCGCCGATGCCCCCGCCGGCGAGAAGCCCGCGGTGATTCTGATGGCGAGCGGCAGCGAAGTTTCGATCTGCGTCGACGTGTACGAGAAGCTCAAGGGCGAGGGCATCGCGGCGCGCGTGGTGTCGATGCCGTCGTGGGACATCTTCGAGCGCGAGGACCAGGTGTATCGGGAGTCGGTGCTGCCCGCCGACGTCGAGGCGCGCGTTGCGGTCGAACAGGCCGCGGCGCTTGGCTGGGATCGCTACGCGGGACAGTTCGGCGCGCAGGTCGTCATGCATACGTTCGGTGCATCGGCGCCGCTGGCCGATCTGAAGAAGAAATTCGGCTTTACGCCGGAGCGGGTGTATGAGGCGGCGAAGCAGCAGATCGAGAGGGTACGGGTCGGTGCGTAGCAGCGCACCGACCAGGTCCAGCAATTTCTGGCCGGGCCGTTATTGAGATTCACCGTTGACCGAGCGTGCTATAAGGTGCCATTTTTTCAGGTACCCGGCAGCGCGTTGCACGCTGACGGTACGGTGGAGATTCGATGAAACGGATAGTCTGGTGTACTGCACGTGTGCTGGCATTCCTCGGCGCGTCGGTAGCCGGCGGTTGGTGGCTGGGAGAACTTCTCTCGCCGTTTTCCTTTGACATGCCGTATTGGCTCGATGTCACTATTCGGGCCGGTATGCACCTGGCGGGCGTACCCGACCCGCTTGATCCCGATGACATCGAGACAATCGGCCTTTTTCTGTTATTCCTCACGTACTGCATTGTCGTCGCGGTTGTATTGTCGAGTGCTCTCTTCATATTGAAACGGCATCTGAAGAAGCATCGTACTGGCTAATCAATTCGCCGGAATCGTCACCACCGGTGCCTTACTGCTCGTATCGGCTTCCGCGAGCGCCATCAGATTCCGTACGACCGTGAACGCGTATTTCGAATCGAAATGCAAGATTTACATGAACCCGAAGCGCCCGATGTGGCGTGTGCGATCTATGCGGCACCGTGTACCGTGTTCACGATGCGTCGACAGCGTTCATGCTGTTGTCGTCGCGTGTTCCATCGAGCGTGCTGCGATACGCGCGCGACTGCATTTCCGCCAGCCGGCTCAGCGTGCGCGACAAATCATGCGCGCCTTCGAGCCCGACGAGCGCCGACTCGATCGGTTGATCTGAAGCGATGAACAGCGCGCGCTTGCGATCGTAGACGATGTCGATAAGCCACACGAGCCGCTGCAACGTATGCGACTGCGCAAGCGCGACCGTATCCAGATTGTCGACGATGATCCCTTGCCATTGCCCGGCGAGATCGAGGTAGTCGAGGTGCGAACGGCTTGCCACGCAGAGCGGCTCGAAGTCCGCCCACAGCAGTGCATTGCCCGCGGCGCGCGCGGCAAGCGGCCGGCCCGCCGCGCTGAGCGTGACCGGTTCGATACGCGCGTCGCGTTCATGATGCGCGAAGATAGCGCGCAGCGCCGCATGGCTCGCCGCGTCGAGCGGCGCAAAGAAACGCGGCACCTCTGCCGCCTCGCCGCCGAAGCGATAATCGCGCGCGCCATCGAAATGGATGACGGTGAAGCAGCGCTTGATCTGCGCAATGCTCGGCAGGAAACGCTCGTGAAACTCGGGGTCGGGCAGCAGATCGTCGGGTGCGTAGTTCGACGTGAGCACGATGCGCGTGCCGAGGCCGATTGCGGTATCGAGAAAGCGGCCCATCAGGAAGGCATCGGCAATGTCGTGTACATGGAATTCGTCGAAGCACAGCAACTCGATGCCGTCGAGCCATTGCCGTGAGACATCGCCGAGACGGTCGTCGCTGCGCGGCGCATTGACGAGCCGCCGGTTCATCTCGCGCAGAAATTCGTGGAAGTGCAGACGCCGTTTGCGGCACGGCGCGAGTTCGAACACCGTATCGACGACGAGGCTTTTGCCGCGTCCGGGCAGCCCGTGGCAATAGACGCCTTGCGAGGCAAATGCGGACGAAGACCATGCACGCCGAGCATGCTGCTGTGCGCCGAGCAGCGCCGCGAGCGCGCCGATTGCTTCGCGCTGGCGCGTATCGGGCGTGATGTCGCGAGCGTCGAGCGCGCGCGTGATGCGGGTTTCGTCAAGCATCGGCACGCGTGATTAACGGAGTCACGCCGAACGTCTTGGCTTCAGTCTGGAGAAATTGCGGCATGTGTGTGAGGGCAGGGACGTAGTGGCATGCAACAGGCGGCATGCAGTAAGCACATGCAATGCGCGCGTTATTTTAACAGCCGCCTCCCGATGCCTGCCCCCTGCGATGCGTCGAACTTCGCATGGTCTTTCATTGCGCATGGTTCCCACATAACGCGACAAACAGCGAGAAACAGGCGGTGTTGCTCGCGGCAAGTTTCGTTCGCTCCGTTCGAGCAATACCCTCAGCCCGTTTCTATGCGCGGTTGCGGCGCATCGAGCGGTTCATGACCGAAGCGCTCGTATTGCGAAATCACCTGCGCGCCAAACAGCAGCAGCGTGGCGAGCCATTCGAAGCTCAGCAGGATCACGATCGCCATCGTCAGCGAGCCGTAGACGAGGCTCACCTGCGAGAGCGTGGCGAAATACCAGACCAGAACGTGCCGCGTGATTTCCCACAACACGCCCGCTACGACGCCGCCGATCAGCGCGTGTTTGATCGAAGGACGCCCGACCGGCATCACGAGATAGATCGAGGTCAGCACGAAGATTTCGCCGGCGAGCCCGAGCACGTACAGCACGATGCGCGAGAAGCCCGCGAGCGGCACGTGCAGGCCGAGCAGTTCGATCCCTTCCGCGCCGATCGTTTCGAGCGCGCTCGACACGCACGTCACGATCAACAGGCCGATGCCGAGACACAGGATGTAGCAGTAAGGCAGCAGCGCCGAGATCAGAAAGTGCCGCCGCTTCACGACGACACGATGCACGAAGATCAGCGACATCGCGTTTTCGAGCACGGTAAACGCGAGCGAACTGAAGAAGATCATCGTGAGCAGCAGTACCCAGCCGATCACTGCGCGATGCTCGAGAAAATTGGCAAGCTCGCGCACGAGCGCATTCGACTGTCCCGGCACGAGCCAGCGCAACAGATGGCCGAGTGCATCGAGCACGAGCGGCTGCGGCACCACGCGCGAGAGCACGATGACGACCAGGATCAGCAGCGGCACGATCGACAGCAGCGCGTAATACGCCACCGCGCCCGCCAGCAGCAGCCCCTGGTTCGCGCGAAAGGCTTTCAGCGTCTGCAACACGAAACGGCCGGGATGTTTGGCGATATACAGCGCATGCTGGTCGAGAAAAAGCGGCATGAAGTCTCGCGATACGGACCGGGGCCGCCGGGTGGCGGCCGCTCCCGGCACGTCTGTTTGCTTTATATACCGTAAGCGGAATATCGTAAGCAGGACCGCGACCCCATGCGCGGCCGCGCCCCGGGAATACAGCTTGCTTATCGCCGTACCGGGCCGGATACCTGTCCGCATATATGAGCCGGCCTATCGTGCGGGATAACCCGCAGAGCGCAAACCCCTAACATGTCGAGCATTTTTTTATCGGCGGCGTCGCTTATGCTGTGGTTATGACCGCTTTATCGATGTGCGCCGCCAAGAGCGCAAGCGGCTTATAAACGACATCCCCTCAATCCGTTTTTAAAACGACATCGTGCCGGGCCCTTGAGCGGGGCGGTCGCACGAGGACAGTGCGTTCGAACGATGGCGCGCATGCGTCTGTCGCGAGCCGTGTCATTTAAACGCCGTAGTGAATTGGCAAGCTGAACCGCATTCCTCGCGGGTATGCGGGCGCGCCGCGTTGGTCGCGGCGTTTGAACGGGGTTAACGGCGAATACAACGATTGCGCAAGGGAGACGGGAGCAGATATTGCCGTGTGGGGCAATGCCCGTCAGAGCGGAATGGAATAAGGCAAGTAAAAATGACGTTCAACGACAGCGTGGATAGCAACGACGACGTGCTCGTGTGGCGGCCGATCCGCTACGCGATGGCCGCGCATCGTCGCGTGCTGGTGGTCGACGACTACCGCGAAGCGGCCGAGGCGTTGCAGATGCTGCTGATCGCCGACGGCTTCGACTGCCGCGCGCTCGATGATCCGTTTGCCGTCTGCGACATGGCGCGCGAATGGCAGCCGTTCGCGGTGGTGCTCGACATCAAGATGCCGGGGCTCGACGGGCTCGAACTCGCGCGCCGGCTGCGCGCTCATTCCCAGACTTCACATATGTTGCTGGTTGCGTGTACGGCATTTGCGTCACGCGAAGACCGCGCGCGCGCGAAAGCCGCCGGCTTCGATGCCCATTGCGCGAAGCCGTTGACGCCCGAGCGTCTGCTGCGCGTGCTCGAATCGGCGGCGGCGCTGCATGTGGCCGGGCCATTGTGAAAGAACGGTTCCGATGAGTTTCCGATTGATCTCCGCTTGATACGGGGCCGCTTTGCCGCGCTCTCGTACCGCCTAGACGTTTGACATTTGTCACGCCCGCAGGAGCTTGCGTGAAGCCCGCAGCGCGGCGAGCGAACGGCAGCGCAAATCAGGCATGGTTTCAGGTCTGCAAATTGCTGCATGAGCGGGCCGGCTGCGCGGCGTGGCTGAATGGCCGCATCGCCGTCCGGCCGCCGACGCTGGAATAGCGGCGAAGCCATACGCAACGAATACCAACGCCGCGATAACGTCCCTCGCGTCCACAGGAACCGCTCCTATGTCAACTCCGGCTCACTACTCGACGCGCATTTCGGAAGGCACGCCGTTTCCGCTCGGCGCGACATGGAACGGCAGCGGCGTCAATTTCGCGCTGTTCTCGGCGCATGCGACGAAAGTCGAACTATGCCTGTTCGATGAAACGGGGCAGCACGAAATCGAGCGCATCGAACTGCCCGAGTACACCGACGAGGTATGGCACGTGTTCGTGCCGAATCTGAAACCGGGCGCGGTCTATGGCTATCGCGTGCATGGTCCTTGCGAGCCGGAGAACGGCCATCGCTTCAATCCGAACAAGCTGCTGCTTGATCCGTATGCGAAAGCGCACATCGGCGAACTGAAGTGGGCGCCGGAGATTTTCGGCTATACGCTCGACTCGCCGGACGGCGACCTTTCGTTCGACGAACGCGATAGCGCCGCCTTCGTGCCGAAATGCAAGGTGGTCGACGCCAACTTCTCGTGGACGCATCCCGAGCGCAACGCGTTGCCGTGGGAGCGCGTGATTCTTTACGAAACCCACGTGCGCGGCTTGACGAAGCGTCATCCGCAAGTGCCCGAGCATTTGCGCGGCACGTTCGCGGCGCTCGGGCAGCAGGCCGTGCTCGACTACATTCGCGGCCTCGGCGTGACGTCGGTCGAACTGCTGCCGGTCCAGACCTTCGTCAACGACAGCTATCTGCTCGATAAAGGTTTGACGAACTACTGGGGCTACAACACGATCGGCTTCTTCGCGGCCGACCCGCGTTACTTCGCATCGTCGAACGATTCGGTCGGCGAGTTCAAGGAGATGGTCGACCGTTTCCATCAGGCCGACCTCGAAGTGATTCTCGATGTGGTCTACAACCACACGGCCGAAGGCAACGAACGCGGCCCGACGATCTCGTTCAAGGGCATCGACAACGCGTCGTACTACCGTCTGCTGCCCGACGAGGCGCGCTACTACATCAACGATACCGGCACCGGCAACACGCTGAACCTGTCGCATCCGCGCGTGCTGCAGATGGTCACCGACAGCCTGCGCTACTGGGTCACGGAAATGAAGGTCGACGGCTTCCGTTTCGATCTCGCGACGATTCTCGGCCGAGAGACGCATGGCTTCGACGAAGGCGGCGGCTTTCTCGACAGTTGCCGCCAGGACCCGGTGCTCTCCAGCGTGCGGCTGATTGCCGAGCCGTGGGATTGCGGTCCGGGCGGCTATCAGGTGGGCGGTTTTCCGCCGGGCTGGGCCGAATGGAACGACCGCTTTCGCGACACCGTGCGCGAGTACTGGAAAGGCGACGAAGGCAAGGCCGCCGATCTCGCGACACGGCTCACCGCATCGGGCGACAAATTCAATCATCGCGGCCGGCGGCCGTGGGCCAGCGTGAACTTCATCGCCGCGCACGACGGTTTCACGCTCAACGACCTCGTCTCCTACAACGATAAACATAACGAAGCAAATGGTGAAGACAACAAGGACGGCCACTCGGACAATAAATCCTGGAACATGGGCGTCGAAGGACCGACCGACGACGCCGACATCCGCCAGCAGCGCGAGCGCCAGAAACGCAATCTGCTTGCGACCTTGCTGCTGTCGCAAGGCACGCCGATGCTTCTCGCGGGCGACGAATTCGGCCGCACGCAGCGCGGCAACAACAACGCGTATTGCCTGGACAACGAGATCAGCTGGGTCGATTGGGATGCGATCGACGACGATGGCCGCGCGCTGACCGAATTCGTGCGCAATCTGACCACGCTGCGGCATCGTTTGCCGGTGCTGCGGCGCGGCCGCTTTCTCACCGGCGAGTACAACGAAGCGCTCGGCGTGACCGATACGCGCTGGCTGTCGCCCGACGGCACCGACATCGCGCACGAGCAGTGGGACGATCCGCAGATGCGCTGCTTCGGCCTCGTGATCGACGGCCGCGCGCAGGCGAGCGGCATTCGCCGCCTCGCTTCCGATGCGACCTTGCTGCTCGTCCTGAACGCGCATCACGACGTGGTCAATTTCACGCTGCCCGAGATTCCCGAAGGCGAACACTGGACCTGTCTCGTCGATACGAACATGCCGGTGCGTGCGGAACTGCCGCAATTCCGCGCGGGCGACGCCTATCAGGTGACGGGCCGCTCGCTGCTGCTGTTCGCGCTCGAAGCGCCGAGCCGCGCGACGCAGCGCGTGTTCGACCGGCTTGAAGAACAGCTCACGTCCGATGAGGGCGCGTCGGCCGCACCGGGTGCCTGACGCTTCGCCGCGTCGCTTGCGCTTGCGGGAGCCGTGCGATGGAGCAGGTGAGCATTCGCAAGTAGCAATCCGTGTGCCTAAGCGTGTGCCTGAGCCATCGCCGGACATGGGCCCGAACCGCGAACCCGATCACGCTGCCGACGCGCTTGGGACAAAACGGGGAAGTGCGGTAAATTCCGGAGTAAAACGAATTAGCGAGCGAACAGCAATACGCGAACCGCACCATGCGAATAGCAGGGCGCGAACTGAGGTGCAATGCTTTCTCTCGTCGTATGTCATTTTCATGGAGTGACTGACCGTGCAGCGTGCGGAACGTGTCGCAGTCGATTTTCCGATGCCTTCGCGCAACTTCGCGGCGACGCGGCGCATGCTGCTGATCGTGCTCGCCGTGTCGATCGTGTTTCCGCTCGTCTGTCTCGCCGGCTATGGCTATTTCGATTACGAGCGCCGCATTGCCGATGCCGACGACGTGATCGACCGGCTCGTGCGCGTGACCGAAGAGCAGGCCGTCAAGGTGCTGGACCTGAACCGGCAGATGGCCTCGCGCATCGTCGATCTGCTCGGCAATTCCGACGACATGCAAATCCGCGTGCAGCAAGCCGGGTTGCATGGGCGCTTGCGCGATATCGGCGGCGATTTTCCGCAAGTGTCGTCGATTGCGCTGGTCGGCGTGAACGGCGATCTGCTCGTATCGAGCCTCGCGTATCCGGCGCCGGCGATGTCGATCGGCCAACGCGACGACTTTCTCGCCGCGAAGGCGATGCGCCCGCAACCGTATTTTTCGCTGCCGATGTACAGCACGCTCTCGAAGACCGACGTGTTCACGACCGCGATCGGCCGCTCGGACACGAACGGCCAGTTTCTCGGCGTGGTCACGGTGGCGTTGCGCAACGCGTACTTCTCGCGCTTCTACCAGGAACTGACCGACGGCGACCCGGCGCTCGCGCTCGGCCTGTATCGCCAGGACGGCAATCTGCTCGTGCGTTATCCGGCGTGGCCGGCCGGCGTCCGCCAACCGATCCACACCGCGTTTACCGCGGCGTTGCGCGACAAGCAGCTGTTCGGCCACGTGCGTCTGACTTCGACCGCCGACGGCATCGAGCGGCTGGTCGCGTTTCGCCGCGTCGGCGACTATCCGCTCTACGTGCTGAGCGCGTACGCGACGTCGTCGATCATGGCCGCATGGCGCAGCCACTTTCTGACCATCGCCGCACTCACGGCCGTGCCGTGCATCGCGATCTGGCTGCTCGTGGTCTATTCGCTGCGTCAGCTCGAAGGCGAGCGCCGTGCGTGGGAGCGCTGGCAGGGCGAGGTCGCGATGCGGCTTTCCGCCGAAGCGTCGAGCCGGCAACTGCTGCGCATGGGCGCGCTCGGCAACCTGGTTGCAAATATCGCGCACGATTTCAACAATCTGCTGATGGTGGTCTCGGCGAACACCGAGCTGGCGCGGCTCAAGCATTTCAACGATGTCGGGAAGGAAGTGCATGCGGTCGCACGCGCGACCGCAGCCGCCGAATCGTTGACGCGGCGTTTGCTGAGCGTCGCGCGCAAGCAGCCGCTCAAGCAGGAGCCGGTCGATCTCGTGCACTGGCTGCCCGCGGCCGCACCGCTGATCGACGCGGCACTCGGCGACACGATCGAGTTTTCGCTCAGGATGCCTGATAACCTGTGGCAGGTGCTGGCCGATCCCACCGACCTCGAATTCGCGATCATGAATCTCGCGGTGAACGCGTCCGATGCGATGCCGCATGGCGGGCGCTTCGTGATCCGCTGTCAGAACAATCGGCTCGTCGGCAGCGACACGCTGCTGCCCGACGGCGAATATGTGCTGATTACCTGCTCCGACGATGGTGAGGGCATGCCCGACGCGGTCGCGCGGCGCGCGTTCGAACCGCTTTTCACGACCAAGCTGCGCGGCTCGGGCACGGGGCTCGGGCTCGCGCAGGTGCTGTCGATGTGCGAGCAGGCGGGCGGCACCGCGAAGATCGACAGCGTGCCGGGCAGCGGCACGGCGGTGCGGCTCTATCTGCCGCGCTATCGCGAGCGTGGCGCAGCGGCCGCGAGCGCCGATGCGCAGCAGCCAGCATTGATGCCCGCCGGCGCCGTGCTGCTCGTCGAGGACAACGAGGACGTTGCGGCGGGCGTGACTGCGGTGCTCGAAACCTTCGGCTGCGAGGTGCGCCACGAACCGACCGCCGATCAGGCGCTCGACGTGCTGAGCGGCGGCGCCCGCTTCGAACTCGTGCTGTCCGACATCCAGATGCCGGGCAAGCTCAACGGCATCGACCTCGCAGAGAGAGTCCGCAGCGCGTGGCCGTCGCAGAAGATCGCACTGATGACCGGTTACGCCGACGAACTCGAACGCGCGCGCCGGCTTGGCGTGGCGATTCTCGCGAAGCCCTTCGATATCGACGAGCTGCATGCGTTGGTGGCGTGCGGGGCGTAGCGGGTTGTATCGGTGCCGGCTGCGCTATATGCTGGCGATAATTTCCTGAAAATTCGATATTCCGTCTTTGATAAATTCTACGGAAATCCGAATTTTATTTTCTCTTTTTTATTTTAATTTATCCGAATATATCAATCAGATTCGCCCTATTTATAATTATATTTCCATATACGCATAAAAGTTGACGCTTGTTTGTAATTCGATTTTCTGATTTGAGTTAATTTCCATTCAATCGGATAAATCGAAGCAACAGGCAATGAATCAGAATACGTTTCGGCTGGTATATAGCCGGATTCGGGGCATGCTGGTCGCCGTGGCCGAAACCGCCAGCGCGGCAGGCAAAGCGGATTCGGGTGAAACCCGTCCTCATCGTCCCGCAGCACAATTCCCGGAAATCTCGCTGTTTGCGCTCAGGCCCGCGGTTTTCGGCGCGCTGCTCGCGTTTGGCGCGGCGCCCGTGCCCGTCGACGCGCAAGTGGTCGGCGCGGGTGCGCATGCGCCAACGGTCATCCAGACGCAGAACGGTTTGCCGCAAGTCAATATCAACAAGCCGGGTGGCGCGGGGGTTTCGGTCAACACGTATTCGCAATTCGACGTGCAAAAGCCGGGCGTGATTCTGAATAACTCGCCGACCATCGTTCAGACGCAGCAGGCGGGGCAGATCAACGGCAATCCGGATCTGTCGCCGGGACAATCGGCGCGGATCATTCTGAATCAGGTCAATAGCAATTCACCGAGTCAATTGCGTGGTTATCTCGAAGTCGCCGGCAATAAAGCGGAAGTGGTGGTGGCGAACGGCTCGGGCATCGTCGTCGATGGCGGCGGCTTCATCAATACGACGCGCGGCATTCTGACGACCGGCACGCCACGGCTCGACGCCAGCGGCAATCTGACCGGCTTCGACGTGGCGGTCGTCGCGGGCGGCAACCTGACGGCGACCACGGTGAACTATATCGACGATCTGACGATCGGCAGCCGCTACACGGTGCGCGGCTTCGACGGCGAAACGATGCTTGCCGCCGAGCGTGGCTTCTTCTGGCGCAATGAATTGCAATGGCCGATCGGCGCCACCGGCCAGTCGCTATACGCAGGTCTCGACTACGGCCATGTGTTCGGCCCGAACGCGGCCTATCTCGCCGGATCGCAACTCGCGGGTGCGGTGATCGGCGTGAAGGGCAGCGTATCGGCAAAGGCGGGCGCGCTTGCCTATGATCTGTTCGCCGGCACACCGGTCTATAAACCGTCAGGATTTCCAACTACGCGCGTCACGCTCGGCTTTCAGCTGACTTCGCAGTTCTAGGCAATCCGCGGACGCTCACTCTTTCTCCATCCCCGCCTCATACCGTCCCAACGCCGCCGCTCCATTGAGCCGCGCGCGCTTGAGCAGCGCCTGCTGCGCGACCGCCACATTCCCCGCCTGTCCACCCCAGGCCTGCAACGGCGGCTCCTGCAATGCACGTCCATACGAGAAGCTCAAATTCCACGGCAATCGTCCAAGCCGGTTCATCGCATCGAGATTCGCGGTCGCTTCCTCGGGAGATTGCCCGCCCGACAGAAACACGATGCCCGGCACCGCCGAGGGCACCGTGCGCTTGAGCACGCGCACGGTCGCCGCGGCAATCTCAGCGGTCGTCGACGGTTGCGCGTGTTCCGAGCCGGCCAGCACCATGCTCGGCTTCAGCAGGATATGTTCGAGCACCACGCGATGCCGATGCAGCGCATGAAAAACCTCGTGCAACACGGCCTCGGTCACTTCCGCGCTGCGCCCGATCGTATGCTCGCCGTCCATCAGCACTTCGGGTTCGACGATCGGCACGATGCCGGCTTCCTGGCTGATCGCCGCATAGCGCGCGAGCGAATCCGCGTTCGCCTCGATCGCGAGCCGGCTCGGCAGGCTCGCCGTGATGTTGTAGACCGCGCGCCATTTCGCAAAGCGCGCGCCTTGCCGTTTGTAATCGACGAAGCGTTTGGCGAGGCCGTCGAGCCCTTCGGTGATTTCGTCGCCCGGCGCGAGCGCGAGCGGCACCTTGCCGAGATCGACCTTGATGCCGGGCACGATGCCGTTGGCGGCGGCGACTTGCGGGAACGGCGTACCGTCGTCGGCTTGCTGGCCGAGCGTTTCCGCGTAGAGAATCACGCCGCTCACGAAGTCGCCGAGGCCGGGCGTCGTGAGCAGCAGGTTGCGATAGGCGCGGCGGTTTTCCTCGGTCGATTCGAGGCCGATCGTCCTGAAGCGTTTGGCGATGGTCGGGCCGCTTTCGTCGGCGGCGAGCAGGCCCTTGCCGGGTTGGACCATCGCGTCGACGGTGGCTTGCAGTTCGCTACGGGTATCCATGAGAGGTGCTCCCTTAGGTTGGCTCCGTTCGATCCGGGGTGCGGTGAAGAGGCGGGGACAGTTTCCTTGGCGCGATGCGTGTGCGTCTGTACGAAAAGAATCAGAAAGCCGAAAAAAGGGCGGTCCGTGTTCAAACTGCCAGGCTCAGACTATCAGGCTTCAGGTTATCCGGCATGGTTGGCGATCGGGCGAGCCAACCGGCCCTCGAACCGTCAGGTCGGTGAACGACCCGATGAACTATCTCGGCGGTCCTCGCATGCCGTGCCTGGAGCGCGCGGGCGCCGCATCATTCGCCGAGCAGATGCAGCACGATATCGCGAGGCTGCGTATGCCGGCGATGTTCGAACAGATACAGCCCCTGCCACGTGCCGAGCACCATCCGTCCGTGTTCGACGGGCACCGACAGTTGCACCTGCGTGAGCGCGGTGCGCAAGTGCGCGGGCATGTCGTCGGGGCCTTCGGTATCGTGCTCGTAGCGCCCGGCGTCTTCGGGCGCGAGGCTCGCGAAGTAGCGTTCGAGATCGCGCTGCACGGACGGGTCGGCATTCTCCTGAATCAGCAGCGAGGCGGCCGTATGGCGGCAAAACAGCGTCAGCAAACCGGTCGTGATGCCCTGATCGGCGACGAAACGGCGCGCTTCATCGGTAAATTCGACGAGCCCGCGACTGCGGGCCTTGATGCTCAGATGGTGAATGGCCTGGCGCATGAGAGACGTGCGATGAACGGGAAACGACAGCAAAGCGGATAGCGGAAACGTGGGCCGATCGCGCCTGCCGGCGATGACTGCCCGCGATGAAGCAGCGAAGCCGAGGCGCGGAACGGCACGGCTCGCCAACTGAACCGAACCACCGAACGGCCAGAAGGCGAGCGCAATGGCACGACAATACCGCGCCGCGACGCGCGCACTGCCGCCTCGATGCGCATCAAAGCCGTTCACAGCGCCGCGAACGCGTCCTCGATATCGGCCGCGCTCGTCGGACGCACCACGCGCGCGAGTTCGGCGCCGTTGCGCATCAGCACGAGCGTCGGCCACAGCTTGACCTTGAACGAGCGGCCGAGCGCGCGGCCGGGGCCGTCCTCGACCTTCAGGTGTCTGAGCCCGGCGTGCGGCCCGAGCGCCTTCGCAATCGATGCCTGCGCGCCCTGGCAATAGCCGCACCAGTTCGTGCCGAATTCGACGACGGTGACGCCCGGCAGCGCGTCGAGTTCGGCGCGCGTGGGGGCTTGCGGGGAATAGGCGGTCGGGGATGTCATGCAGGCTCCGGGTACGGTACGGATGGAGAGATCGCGCGTGCCGCTGGCGCGGTGCTCTTCGCGCCTTGACGACGAATAGGGCGCGAGGCTCGGCGTCGGGATTCGTCAAGCGTAGCAGCTATGCCGCGGGTCGTCATGGAAGGCGGCGCGGGCGGCACGCAGTGCGCTTTCGCTCGGCATTTTGTCGTCATGGCGTGTTAAAAAGCGAAGCGCGTGCCATCGCACCGCCACGCGCCGCCCGCACTCGCGGGAACGGTTCAGGAGCGAATCGGAAACAAATCAGAGCAAGGAATTCAGGAAAGAACATGGAAGCGCGAATTTATCTGCAACGTCCCGGCGCCACGGAAACCGTCGCGGTCGCGACCGGCTTCAGCTGGGGAGCGTGTCTGCTCGGCTTTATCTGGGCGCTGTCGAAGAAAATGTGGTTTGCCGCGTTCGTGATGCTTGCGATCAACCTGATCCTGTTCGCGTTCGGCCTGTGGGGCACAACGGCCGATCTGATCGGACTCGTGCTGTCGGTTGTGTTCGGCATCGCATGCGGTGCGTATGGCAACCGGTGGCATCGCTGGACGCTCGAACAGCGGGGTTATGTCGTGATGTGAGGTGGACGGGGAAGGGCACGCCGCCGGCGCAGCGAATGCGCGCGAAGCACCGCAAGTAGCAGGCGCCTCAGAAAACGGCCCATAACGCACTACGAGGGTTGCCTCGTTGAGCGCACGCGTCCAGCGTGGCCTTCTTCGAGAGATGTTATTGGCAAGCCTGCCGGGTGGTGCGAAAGGGAATCGCTCAGCCTATCTGACCACCTAGGTTCATGCCGGAGGAATCATGGAGACGACCATCCCGAGGAGCAACAGCGCGGGAAGGGCGAGCAGTCCCACCGATTGAAGCGTGCGCACCCAGCGCGTGCTACCCGCATCCTTCCGCAAACCGACCAGGAACGCGACAACGGAGAAGACGCCGATTATCCAGAGCAGATACGCGGCCTCTCCGTCAGCCAGCGCCGCCGCCGAGCCCAGAAACGCAGAACTCGCTATCAATGGTTGAACTCCATGAAATTCCAGCGGTAAAACTCGAAGTATTTCAGGAAATCAGTCCGGGTGGCGCCAGTCGTATTGTTCCTGTCGTCCCAGCCGGTCGAGGCTTGGGTGAATTTCCTGGTTTCGGGCGTCGTGCCGGCGGTCATTCCGGCGTATTTGGGACACCCTCCCAAAAGTTTACGCAACCCGCGCTCCGGGTCGATAATGCCCCGGTCGTTCCGGCCCCGAAGCCCGGGGCCTATCGTGCCGTCAGGCGCCTTGCGGCGTTGTCAGGCCCGCTCCACCCGACCTCACCGCCTCCGTGTTGAAAACTTCGCGTTTTTTCAGCCTGCTTTACATCCCTGGCTTCAAGCCGCTGGCCGCCGCCACCCTCATGCTCGGTGTGGCGATGTCGTTCACCGCTCCGTATCTGTCGCTGTTCGGCGTCGAGCGCGCCGGCATGACGCCGCTCAGGCTCGGCATCTTCATGACGCTGATCGCCGCGAGCGGCGTGCTCGCGAGCACGCTCGCCGGCCGCTGGAGCGATGCGAGCGGGCGGCATCGGCCGCTGCTGCTGGCGGCGCTCGTCGCGGCCGCGCTCGGTTATCTCTCGCTCTGCGTAGTGCGCGATTACCGGCTGCTGCTCGTGGTCGGCATCGTCTTCATTGGCGCGGGCGGCTCGGCGATCTCGATGGTGTTCTCGTTCAGCCGCGCGGCGCTGCCGGTGCCGGACCCCGCCGAGCGCGTGTTCGCGAGCGCGACGTTGCGGACCATTCTGTCGGCGGCATGGGTGTTCGGGCCGTCGGTCGGCGCGCTCGTGCTCGCGGCCACCAGCTTCTACGGGCTGTTCCTGTTCGCGGCCGCGAGCTTCGCGACCTGCGCGTTCATCGTCTGGCGCATGCGCGAGCCGCAAAGCCACTTCGGCGATCACACGGTCGAGGACACCGCCGCGGAGCCGTCCGCGTCGATCACCGTGCCGCCGCTGACCGCGCCGGGCGAGGACGCGCACGAAACGCTGCCGACAGCTTCCGCCAACGACATCATGCGCGCGGTGGCCGCGCTGACGCTGCTCGGCCTCGCCGCGAACGCGACGATGATCGTGCTGCCGCTCTACATCGTGCACGGCCTGAACGGCTCGCATCTCGACGTGTCGGTCATGCTCGGCCTCGGCGCACTGACCGAAATCCCGATGATGCTCGCGCTCGGCGCGAAGTCGTCGTCGCTGCACAAGCCGAACTGGCTCGCCGCGTGCGCGGCGGTGCATGCGGTGTATTTCGTCGCGATGTCGCTGGCGGGCAGCATCAACGTGCTGATCCCGATGCAGATGCTCAACGCGTTCGTGGTCGCCGTGACCTCGTGCCTCGGCATGACCTACGTGCAAGACCTGATGCCGCATGCGCCGGGCCGCGCGACCGCGCTGTTCTTCAACGCGGCGCGGGTCGGCTCGATTCTGTCGGGCGTGCTGTCCGGGCTGCTCGTGCAAGCGTTCAGCTATCGCGGCACGTTCCTGTTCTGCGGCCTGCTCGGGCTGTGCGCGCTCGTGCTGTTCGCGGTGCCGGGGTATCGCTATCCGTTGATGTGGCGCGCGATCCGGCGCTTTGCCGCGGCGCAGTATGCCAGGTGGCTCGCGCGACGCGGGGGGCGCATGCCGGAGCGCAGCGAGTGAAGTGAGTGAGGTGATCTAAAAAAGCAAGGCCTCGGGCGGTCGCGTCACGCGGAAGCCCTCGCGCTCGCGTAGGCTATGCATAGGTTGTGTCGCGACGCCGAGGTCCCGGCGCGGTCATGTTGTCCGGCATGCGCGCATCGGCGCGACTACAGTGATCGATGTGTCACGATGACGTGCCACGGCGCGTGCGTCGTCATGCGACCCGACCGCGGCCAGCGGTCTCCACCATAAAAAAACGGCCGTACGGGGCACGTAACCGCAGCGCCACAGTCAGAAAACCTGTAAATCAGACCCGCAACGCAGCACCTTCCGGAGCGAGATATGCAGCTAGGCATGATTGGATTGGGACGTATGGGCGCCGACATGGTGCGCCGCCTGACGAAGGGCGCTCAGCAATGCGTCGTCTACGACGTGCAGCCGGCGGCGGTGGACCGGCTCAGGCAGGAAGGCATCGCCGGCGAAACCTCGCTTGAGAATTTCGTCGCGCAACTCGACAAGCCGCGCGCCGTGTGGCTGATGGTGCCCGCCGCAGTGGTCGACGAGACGCTCGGCAAGCTCGTGCCGCTGCTCGATCCGGGCGATGTCGTGATCGACGGCGGCAACTCCTACTATCACGACGACATCCGCCGCGCGGAAGAACTCGGCGCGCGCGGACTTCATTACGTCGACGTCGGCACGAGCGGCGGCGTGGCCGGCCGCGAGCGCGGCTACTGCCTGATGATCGGCGGCGAGACCGAAATCGTGCAGCGGCTCGAACCGGTCTTTGCGGCGCTCGCACCGGGCGTCGGCGCGGCGCCACCGACGCCCGGCCGCGCGACGGATCCCGCCAGCAATGCAGTCAATGGCGCGGCCGGGCAAGCCGCCGGCAGCGAAACCCGCCACGCCAGCACTGCCGACCAGGGCTTCCTGCATTGCGGTCCGCACGGCGCGGGGCATTTCGTCAAGATGGTCCACAACGGCATCGAGTACGGGATGATGGCCGCCTATGCCGAGGGCCTCAACGTTCTGCGCCACGCCAACGCCGGCCGCCACACGCGCGAAGCCGATGCGGAAACCTCGCCGCTGCGCCGTCCCGAGCTTTACCAGTACGACCTGAATCTCGCCGAGATCGCCGAAGTGTGGCGGCGCGGCAGCGTGATCGGCTCATGGCTGCTCGATCTGATCGCGGGCTCGCTCGCGGGCGACGCCGAGCTGAAAAACTACGCGGGCCGCGTGTCCGATTCGGGCGAGGGGCGCTGGACCGTCGCGGCCGCGATCGACGAAGGCGTGCCGACGCCGGTGCTGAGCGCCGCGCTGTTCGCGCGTTTCAGCTCGCGCGGCGACGCCGATTTCGCGAACCGCGTGCTGTCGGCGATGCGTCACGATTTCGGCGGCCACGTCGAGAAACCCGCCACGCCGGACGGCGGGCAGAACGGCTAGCGCGCGCTGCAAGCCGGCGACGTGCCCGCCCGCAAACCGTCGGCGAAACGACACCTGAGGACACTTGAGCCGTAGCCTCATGGCGCCATCGGCAAAGCCGATCGGCACAACCCTCGGCAGGATCACCCCGCCCGCGCGACAATGCGCGCGCGAAATCATGGAAAGAAGGAGCCTCAATGCCCGTCACCACCGCCACGCCGCACGACGTCGTGTTTCTGCTCGACTGCGACAACACGCTGCTCGACAACGATCACGTGTTGCAGGACTTGCGCAAACACATGACGCACGAGTTCGGCGAAGAGAACAGCGCGCGTTACTGGGAAATCTTCGAGAACCTGCGCACGGAACTCGGTTACGCCGACTACCTCGGCGCGCTGCAACGCTATCGGACCGAGCATCCGCGCGACACGCGCCTGCTGCTGATGTCCTCGTTCCTGATCGACTATCCGTTTGCGAACCGGCTCTATCCGGGCGCGCTCGACGCGCTGCGGCATCTGGCAACGCGCGGACCGACGGTGATCCTGTCCGACGGCGACGTCGTGTTCCAGCCGCGCAAGGTCGCGCGCTCGGGCCTGTGGGACGAAGTCGACGGACGCGTGCTGATCTACATCCACAAGGAGCTGATGCTCGATCAGGTAATGGAGTGCTATCCGGCGCGCCATTACGTGATGGTCGACGACAAGCTGCGGATTCTCAGCGCGATGAAAAAGACCTGGGGCACGAAATTGACGACGGTCTTTCCGCGCCAGGGGCACTATGCGTTCGATCAGAAGGAGATCGCGAACAATCCGCCCGCCGACGTGACGGTGGAGCGGATCGGCGAGCTGGCGGAGATCGATATCGATACGCTGCTGCGCAGCGCGAAGGCTTAGGCGCGAGTTATCCTGGGTGCGGGCTACGCGCTCATGCCTTCGCGGGCCGGCCGCGAGGCTCGCCGCTAGCCGTGGCCGAACAGCTTGACGACCAGCCCGAACACGCCGATCAGCACGGCAAGCGCGATGCCCGGCAACACGAGCGAGAGGATAAGAACGGTCAGTACTTTGAGGGGACCTTTAGATGTCGACATGGCGGGCTTGATCTGAAACAAGGAGGAGATGGCGAGCATCCGATACCGTGACAATGCGCGGCGGCAATGCATGACAGCCATGCCCGGCGCCTGAAGCACCGGTTGCGCGCGGCACGAAGCCTGTGCAGCTTAATACATTCGCGCCACGCATGGCAGCTTCCGCGCGATTACACCGAATTGCACCAAATTACGCCGGATTGCACCGAACCATGCGACGGCCAGCCTGTCAGATTCCTGACGAGCGCGACCGTGGATCGCCCGCGTGCGCCGCACCGGGCATCCCGTGCCGCCGCGCCGCACTCTGTCGAATCATGCGTTCGTGTCCGTAGTTCGTGTCCGCCCCGCGATGCACCACGCATGACAGCAACGCGCACCCGAAGCCACATCAGACAGCGCGGCCCACGCCCGCTTCACGCCAGCCGCCGCGCGAACATCCGCTGCAACATCCACCGCAACACCTGCTTCAACACCCGCCAACCTGCTTGCAGTCCTTTTCGAGGAGTGACGCCATGGCCGAAGCAACCTCGCATCCCAATCCGCCGCCAGTTCTGGACGCCGACACGCTGCGCAAGATGGACCGCTACTGGCGCGCCTGCAATTACCTGTCGGTCGGCATGATCTATCTGCGCGACAACCCGCTGCTGCGCGAACCGCTGAAGCCCGAGCACATCAAGAACCGGCTGCTCGGCCACTGGGGCTCCGACGCGGGGCAGAGCTTCGTGCTCGTGCATCTGAACCGCCTGATCCGCCAGCTCGATCTCGACGTGATCTTTCTGTCCGGTCCCGGCCATGGTGCGCCCGCGAGTCTCGCGCACTGCTACCTGGAAGGCCGCTACTCGGAAATCTATCCCGACCGCGGCGAGGACGAAGCCGGCCTGCGGCGCTTCTTCCGGCAATTCTCGTTCCCGGGCGGCATCGGCTCGCATTGCACGCCGGAGACGCCGGGGTCGATCCACGAAGGCGGCGAGCTCGGCTACAGCCTTTCGCATGCCTACGGCGCCGCGTTCGACAACCCCGGGTTGATTGTGACCGCGATGATCGGCGACGGCGAGGCCGAAACCGGTCCGCTCGCCACGTCGTGGCATTCGAACAAATTCCTCAACCCGATCCGCGACGGCGCGGTGCTGCCGGTGCTGCATCTGAACGGCTACAAGATCGCCAATCCGACGCTGCTCGCGCGCATTCCGCGCGAGGAACTCGAAGCGCTGCTGGTCGGCTACGGCCACAAGCCGTATTTCGTCGAAGGCGACGATCCCGACACGATGCATCAGCAGATGGCCGCGACGCTCGAACAGGCGATCGGCGAAATCCGCGCGATCCAGCAGCATGCGCGCCAGAACAACGACCCGACGCGGCCGCGCTGGCCGATGATCGTGCTGCGCTCGCCGAAGGGCTGGACCGGGCCGAAGGAAGTCGACGGCCACAAGGTGGAAGGTTCGTGGCGCGCGCACCAGGTGCCGGTGCTCGATCCGGCGACCAACCGCAAGAGTCTGAAGATCGTCGAGGACTGGATGCGCGGCTACGGCCCCGACACGCTGTTCGACGCCAATGGCCGGCTCGTCGCGGAACTGCGCGCGCTCGCGCCCGACGGCGCGCGCCGCATCAGCGCGAATCCGCATGCGAACGGCGGGCTGCTCTGCAAGGCGCTCGACATGCCGCCGTTTCGCGACTACGCGGTGGACGTGAAGAGGCCCGCCGCCTCGTACATCTCGCCCACCGGCGTGCTCGGCACGTTCCTGCGCGACGTGATGCGCAACAACATGACGAACTTCCGCCTGTTCGGTCCCGATGAAACCGCCAGCAACAAGCTGCAGGCGGTCTACGAGGCGTCGGGCAAGACCTGGCTTGCCGGGATGGAGGAGAGCGACGCCGACGGCGGCGAGCTGTCACCCGATGGCCGCGTGATGGAAATGCTCAGCGAACACACGCTCGAAGGCTGGTTCGAAGGCTATACGCTGACCGGCCGCCACGGGCTTTTCGCGACCTACGAGGCGTTCGTCCATGTGATCGACTCGATGTTCAACCAGCACGCGAAGTGGCTCGAAAAAGCCAAGCGCGAACTGGACTGGCGGCAACCGGTGCCGTCGATCAACCTGCTCATCACGTCGCTCGTGTGGCGCCAGGATCACAACGGCTTCACGCACCAGGACCCGGGCTTTCTCGACGTCGTCACGAACAAGAGCCCCGACGTGGTGCGCATCTATCTGCCGCCCGACGCGAACACGCTGCTGAGCGTCGCCGACCACTGCCTGCGTTCGCGCGACTACGTGAACGTGATCGTCTCCGACAAGCAGCCGCATCTGACGTATCTCGACATGAACGCGGCCGTCACGCATTGCACGAAGGGCATCGGCATCTGGGACTGGGCCTCGACCGACCAGGGCGTCGAGCCCGACGTCGTGATCGCCTGCGCGGGCGACATCGCGACGATGGAAGCACTCGCCGCCGTGCAGATTCTCAAGGAACGTTTCGTCGCACTGAAGATCCGCTTCGTCAACGTGGTCGACCTGTTCCGGCTGATGCCCGAGCATGCGCATCCGCACGGGCTGTCCGACCGCGATTTCGATTCGCTGTTTACGACGGACAAGCCCGTGATCTTCAACTTCCATTCGTATGCGTCGCTCGTGCACAAGCTCACGTACAACCGCGCGAATCACGCGAACCTGCACGTGCACGGCTATCGCGAGAAGGGCAACATCAACACGCCGCTCGAACTCGCGATCATCAACGGCGTGGACCGCTTTACGCTCGCGATCGACGCGATCGACCGCGTGCCGGCGCTGCGCGGCGTCGGCGATCATACGAAGGAGTGGCTGCGCGGGCAGATCATCGAGCATCTCGCGTATGCGCACGCCGAGGGCATCGACAAGGAAGACATCCGCAACTGGACGTGGAAAGGCTGAGCGAGGACGCCATGCACACCGACGCTCAGGAGCAGACGATTCTGGTACTCAACAGCGGTTCGTCGTCGCTGAAATTCGGGCTGTTCGCTCGTGGCACTCGTCACACTCATGCCAGCGATACCGCTCATGCCGACGATGACGACGATGACGATGACGAAGCGCTGCTGCTCGAAGGCGCGGCCGAAGGCATCGGGCGCGGCGACGGCCGCCTGCGCATCAAGGCGTCCGACGGCCGCGTGCTATTGCAGCAGGAGCAACGACTCGAAACGCAAACCGACGCGCTGCAAAAGCTCTCGCAAGTGCTCGCGCAGCAGCATCATGCGCGGCCCGTGGCGGTCGGGCATCGCGTCGTGCATGGCGGTCCGCACCTGCGCACGCACCAGCGGCTTACCGGCGAGGTACGGCGCCGGTTACGCGAAGCGCTGCACTTCGCGCCGCTGCATATACCGCCGGCGCTCGCGTTGATCGACGAGGCGACGAAAATCTTCGGCGACGCCACGCACTTCGCGTGCTTCGACACGGCGTTCCATGCGACGCTGCCGCCGCGCGCGGCGCAATTCGCCTTGCCGCGCCGTTATGCGGATGCCGGCGTGATCCGCTACGGTTTTCATGGGCTTTCGTACGAATCGCTCGTCGCGCAGTTGGGCGCGGCGTTGCCGCCGCGCGCGGTGTTCGCGCATCTCGGCAACGGGTCGAGCGTCTGCGCGCTGCTCGACGGCCAATCGGTCGATACGTCGATGGGCTTGACGCCGACCGGCGGCATCCCGATGGGCACGCGCTCGGGCGACCTCGATCCCGGCGTGCTGCTGTATCTGATGCGTGCCGAAAAGCTCGATGCCGATGCCCTGGAAACGCTGCTCAATCGCCACAGCGGCCTGGCCGGTTACGCCGATGGCGAGAGCGACATGCAGGCGCTCGAAAAACGCGCGGCCAGCGGCGACGCGCAAGCCGCGCTCGCCATCGATGCGTTCGCGAGCGCGGTGCGCAAGACGATCGGCGGCTATGCGGCGCTGCTTGGCGGGATCGATCTGCTCGTGTTCACGGGCGGCATCGGCGAACACAGCGCGCAGGTGCGGCGGCGCGTGTGCGAGGGACTCGCGTTTCTCGGACTGGCCGAAAATGATCCGAGCGGTCCGAACGACCTGGCGGGAAAGGTGAGGGTGCTGCACACCGAAGAGGAAAAGCAGATCGCGCGGCATTGCCGGGCATTGCTGCGCGACGAAACGGCGCAATCTCCTGGTGCGGGCCCGCGCTAGCGCGTTGCGGCGACGGTGCGATCCGTCACGCCGGTGACGCCGAACAGGCGCGCGACGTCTTCGAGCATCGCGCGCCGCTGGCGCGCGTCCCGCAGTTCGCCGAAAAGCGTCACGTGGCCGCGCCGGACCTTCACGCGCACGGCGTGCGGCGGGACGGCCGCGTCCCATGCAAGACGGCGAGCGGCTTCGGCGGCAATCTGCGCATCGCTGAGGCGAGCGCTTCGGCGGGCGGCGGAGCGCATGGACGGCATGAGTTTTCCACGAAAGAAACGCTGATCCCGCAACACTAGCAGATGCGACGGTTCCTGCCGCGCGTCGCGGACAGGGCACAGACAGGGCACCAGGCGCACACGGTTCGTCGCAATCGTCGCAATCGCGGGCGGATCGCGGGTATGCTCACGTTTCGTTCCAGAACAGTTCAGGCTCCTCGCACCATGTCCGATCTTCCCATCGACAATCCCTTCCTCGAATCCCTCGGCGTGCGTCTCACGCAATGGCGCGACGGTTACGCGGAACTGCTCATGCCGATCGACGCGAGCAAGCTCAACCGCCAGGGCGTGCTGCAAGGCGGCGCGATCGCGACGCTGCTCGACGCGGCGGCCGGTTACGCGGGGCTCTACGCGCCGCCTGGGCAGCCCCCTCGGCATGGCTTCACGCTGTCGCTGACCACCAACTATCTCGACAAGGGACTCGGCGCGTCGGTCACCGCGAAGGGCTTTCTGGAACGCGCGGGCCGCTCGATCTTCTTTTCGCGCGGCGAGGCCTGGGTGGACGGCCGGCTGCTGATCGCGAGCGCGCAGGGCACGTTCAAGTATGCGAGACGCACCTGAGGACACGCACCTGGGGAAACGCAGCGGATGAATCGGAGCCGGCGGAATCGACCGAACCAGGCCGCGCCTCGCCGGGCATCCGGGCCTCACGATTGACGCCGCGCGCCGGTCCGGGCCGTTTATCATAGTGCCCACCCGACCGAACGCGCGGCTAGCCGCAGCAGGGCGCGCGCATCCACCACGAGACCCGGCATTCCCCCATGAACTCCATTCCCGACGCTTCTTCCCGTCCCTCGATCCGCGCGCTGACGGCGCTCGAAGGGCGCGTGCTCGGCGTGCTCGTCGAAAAACAGCACACCGTGCCGGACAGTTATCCGCTTTCGCTGAACGCGCTGACGCTCGGCTGTAATCAGAAGACCGGCCGCGCGCCGGTCATGAACGCGACCGAGGCCGAGGTGATGACCGCCATCGACGGATTAAAGCGTCTGAGCCTCGTGATCGAAGGCAGCAGCAGCCGCGTGCCGCGCTTCGAGCACAACATGAATCGCGTCTACGGTCTGCCGGGGCAGTCGGTCGCACTGTTGACCACGCTGCTGCTGCGCGGTCCGCAAACGGCCGCCGAGCTGCGCCTCAATAGCGCGCGCCTGCATGGTTTCGCCGATATCTCCTCGGTCGAGGCGTTTCTCGACGAACTGGCCGCGAACGATCCGGCGCGCGTCGTCAGGCTGCCGCGTATGGCGGGCGAGCGCGAGCATCGCTGGACGCATCTGCTGTGCGGCGAGGTCAGCGTGAGCGAGGCCGCGCTGTCCGCAGCCGAGGACGACAGCGTGCCACTTTCCGCGTTCGAATCGCTGAAGGCCGAACAGAAGCGCCTTGCCGACGAGGTGAGTCGGCTGCAGGCCGTCGTGCGGCGCATGGCGGGCGAGTTGGGGATCAGCGCCGACGATCTGTGAGCGGCGGGTAAGGAGAACGGTAAAGGCAAGGGCATGCGTCACGCGGCGCCGGCTGCCGCGTTTTCATGCCTTGCCGTCAATTGCCGTGATGCATCGCCTTCAGGTGCCGCCCTCATGGGTCACCTTCATGAGCCACATTCACGCATCGCGCCCGCGCGCCTTGTCCGCGAGCAGCGCGCGTTGCGTGCGATAGAAAACACGCGGCGGCACGTTCGGCGAATCCTCGGCGAGCCGGTCGAGTTCGATGCGGATCGAGGCCAGGTAGTGCGCGTCGCGCGCGTCGGCGTCGCCGGCAAACACCGCTTCGAGCCTGCGCCGCACAGCGCCATAGCGCGCACCGGCCGCGCGATGCTTTTCGGCGCGCCCGGCATAGCGCAGGAACGTCTGCAACGCCGCGGATACCGCGGCCGTCACACTGACGAGCCCGACAAAAATCCTCATCCCGATCGACAACGGCGGCGTACTCAGCGACGCGAACACGGCCGTGCCGACGAATGCGCTCAACACCGTCACGAGCCAGCCGATGCGGCGCTCGCGCGCCGACAGCAGGTCGGCCATGTCGTAATGGCTCATCTGTGATTCGCGCGCGCGGCGAATCCACTTCAGCAGCAGCGCGTTTTCGTCGGCGGGGGGCTCGTAGTCGGGCAGGGTCGTCATGTTGCCGGGGTGGATAATCGTTGCGGCGGTCGCGGTCGCGGTCGCGGTAACGGTGCACGGCCACGCGCAAGGCGGCCCGCACCGCAACGCACGCATCAATCGTAGGAAAACGAACCGCCGAATTTCTCGATGCGCTCCAGCGCCATGCCCGAGCCGCGCACGACGCAGGTCAGCGGCGCCTCGGCGACGAACACCGGCAGGCCGGTCTCTTCGGCGAGCAGGCGGTCGAGGTCGCGCAGCAGCGCGCCGCCGCCCGCCAGCATGATGCCGCGCTCGGCGATGTCGGCACCGAGTTCCGGCGGCGTTTGCTCGAGCGCGATCTTCACGGCCGACACGATCTGGTTCAGCGGATCGGTCAGCGCTTCGAGAATCTCGTTGCTCGACACCGTGAAGCTGCGCGGAATGCCCTCGGACATATTGCGGCCTTTCACTTCCATCTCCATGACCTCGGAGCCCGGAAACGCGGAGCCGATTTCCTTCTTGATCGCCTCGGCGGTCTGCTCGCCGATCAGCATGCCGTAGTTGCGGCGGATGTAGTTGACGATCGCGTCGTCGAACTTGTCGCCGCCGACGCGCACCGAGCCTTTGTAGACGATGCCGCCGAGCGAGATCACACCGACCTCGGTCGTGCCGCCGCCGATGTCGACGACCATCGAGCCGGTCGCATCCGACACCGGCAGGCCTGAGCCGGTCGCGGCGGCCATCGGCTCCTCGATCAGATAGACCTGCGAGGCGCCCGCGCTGTGCGCGGCCTCCTTGATCGCGCGCCGCTCGACCTGGGTCGAGCCGCACGGCACACAGATGATGATGCGCGGCGACGGCGCGAAGAGTCGCGACTCGTGCGCCATCTGGATGAAGCGCTTGATCATCTGCTGGGTGATGTTGAAATCGGCGATCACGCCGTCTTTCATCGGGCGGATCGCCTCGATGTTGCCCGGCACCTTGCCGAGCATCTGCTTCGCCTCGCGGCCGACGGCGAGGATGATCTTCTTGCCGTTCGGGCCGCCTTCCTGGCGGATCGACACGACCGAGGGCTCGTCGAGCACGATGCCCTTGCCGCGCATGTAGATGAGCGTGTTCGACGTGCCGAGGTCGATCGCGAGGTCGTTGGAAAAATAGCCGCGCAGAAAACCGAACATGCGTATTCCTGTCTTTGCGAAGTCGGGCGCGTGAGCGCCGCCGGGAGGCTGTCGGGGTCTGCCGCTTGTGGGCGGCGGGCGGCCCGATCGGGGCGCGCGAGAGGAAGAATAGCAGTTTCGGCCGGCGCGGCGGCATCCTCGCGCCGGCGCGCGGCCGATCTGCGGTCCTTATACAACGGCGGTAACGATTACCGCAGGCAACCTTGGCCGCTACCGCCCGCTCGCCGGGCCGAGCCGCCGCGCGATAGCCTCGCATGCCGCGAGCAGCGGCTCGATATAGCTCGTGCGCGCGTCAGCGCGGCGGCGGAACGTCGGCATGCTGATGCTCACGCAGCCGGCCACGCGTCCGTCCGGACCGCGAATCGCCGCGCCGTAGCAGCAGATCGACACCTCGTTTTCCTCGCGGTCTTCCGCATAGCCGCGTTGCGCGGTGACGTCGAGTTCGCGGCGAACCGCGTCGAGATCGGTGAGCGTGTGTTCGGTAAAACGCACGAGCGGCGCGTCCTTCAGCAGCGCCTCGCGTTCGGCCGTGCCGAGCGTCGCCATGTAAGCCTTGCCGACCGAACTCGACGTCAGCGAGACGCGCGTGCCGATGCGCGACGCCATCCGCACCGCGTGCGGGCTTTCGAGTTTTTCGATGTAGACCATCTCGCCCTGGCTCGGCACCGCGAGGTGGATCGTCTCGGCCGTGACGTCGCGTAGTGCCATCAACGCGTCGACCGCGGCGAGCCGCAGGTCCGAGCGCTCCCAGCTATGGCTCGCGAGGTTGATCAGCCGCGGGCCGAGGCCGAACGTGCTACCGCTGCCCGTCGCGACGATCAGCCCCTCGGCCTGCAACGCGGCCACGATGCGATGCACGGTCGGACGCGGATAGCCGCTCGCCGCGCTCAGCTTCGCGACGTTGGGCGGCGTCTGCGCGTCGGCGATCAGTTGCAGCACCGCGATGAACTTCGAGAATGCGGCCGCGCCGGCCACGGCTTTGCTGTCGGCTCCGGCGCCGATTTTTCCGGCGACGGCGTCGGCCGCGGCGGCGCGCGTGGCGGGACGGGAGCCCGGCTTTGAGGCGGGATTTGAACCCGGCTTTGAACCCGGCTTCGAAGCGGTTTTTGCCACGGCCTTCGAGGCGGTTTTTGCAGCAGGTCTGGACACGTTTTTTGCAGCGGAAGTCGGCATCGGACAGGAGCAGGGCGCGGGGAGGCCATTATGCCTTCATTCGCGCGGCCGAACGATCGCGACGCCGCTTCACGCCGTCACGCGACGAGGTAGCCGCCGTCGACCGCGACGATCGCGCCCGTCATGAACGACGCCGCCGGCGTGCAGAGAAACACCGCAACCTGCGCGACCTCGTCGGGCGTACCCCAGCGGCGCAGCGGCGTGCGCTCGAGAATCGCCTGCGAGCGGCCGTCGTCGCTCTGCAGCGCCTCGGTGAGCGGCGTCGCGATCCAGCCCGGCGCGATCGCATTGACGCGGATGCCGTCGGCCGCGTAGGCGAGCGCGAGCGACTTGGTCAACTGCACGACCGCGCCCTTGCTCGCGCTGTAGGCGGGCACGAGACCGCCGCCGAAAAAGCTCAGCATCGACGCGGTGTTCACGATGCAGCCGCCCGACGCCTTCAGCAAGGCGCGCGCGGCCGTGCAGACGCGCATCGTGCCGTTCAGGTTGATGTCCATCACGCGCTCGAACACGTCGATCCGATGCTCGTCGCCACGGCTGATGACGCCCGCGCAATTGACCACGATGTCGAGACGCTCGAACGCGTGCAGCGCGGCGGCGATGTCGTCCGAGCGCACGTCGAGCGTGATGCGCCGGACCGCGCGGTTCAATGCGTCCGGCGCGCCTTCGGGCAACGGCACACCGGCTGCCACGACGTGTGCGCCGAGTTGCGCGAGCGCATTCGCGATTGCCGCGCCGATGCCGGAAAAACCACCCGTCACGAATGCGGTTTTGCCTTCGAGTAGATCGTTCTGGAATGTCATGTGAGTCGCAGCTTCTGGAGGGTGGTCGGGCGAAGGTTCAGGTCGGTTGCGTTTCGATCGAACCGGACAGCGGCGCGGGCGCCACTTCCCTGACGACGAACAGGTAGACGAGCGCCGCGGCGAACGCGACGCCCGCGCTGATCAGCAGCGCATTGACGAACGAGTGCGTCTGATCGACGACGATGCCCGTGATGACCGGCGCGAACGAGCCGCCCAGATAGCCGCCGAAGTTTTGCATGCTGCCGAGCGACGCCACCAGATGGCGCGGCGCCGCGACGCTGACGAGCGCCCACGCGCTGCCGCTCGACAGGTTGACGAACAGCATCGCGAGCGACACGTAGACGATGGCGAGCGTCGTGCTCGGCGTGTACGCGGCCGGCACCGTGAACGCCGCGGCGCCGACGAGGCCGATGCACAGCGGCCACTTGCGACTGCGGATCGGCGCCATGCCGCGCTTGAGCAGGGCGTCGGCGATATAGCCGCTGCTCGCCATGCCGATCGTACCGAAGATATACGGAATCGACACGAGCCAGCCGGTGTGCGCAATGCTCAGATGCCGCTCGTTCTCGAGATAGCCCGGCAGCCACGTCAGATACAGCCACACCATGTAGATCACGCCCATGAAGCCGAAAATCATGCCCCACGTGTTGCGCAGCTTGAAGAGCGCGCCCCATTCGGCCCAGCTCAGACTCTGCGGATTTTCCGCGACGTTGGCGCCTTCGTTGAGGTGCGCGGTTTCTTCTTCCGTCAGCGCGATTTCGCTGCGATTGCGATAGACCATGTACCACGCCACCGCGACGATAACGCCGAGCACACCCATGATGACGAACATCGTTCGCCATCCGAAAGAAAGCATCAGCACGGTGAGCAGCGGCGGCGCGATCATCGGCGCGACGGTCGACGAGGAAATGAACGTGCCGATCGGTGCGCCGCGTTCGCGCACCGCGAACCATTCGTTGACGACCTTCGCGCCGGCGGGAAAGAGCGGCGCCTCGGCCACGCCGAGCACGACGCGCGCGCTCAGGAAGTGATTGAGCGTCTGAATGAAGCCGCCCGCGACCTGCGCGACCGACCATACGAGCATGCCGAGCCCGAGCATCACGCGCGAGCCGAAACGATCGAGCAGTGCGCCGACCGGCAACTGCGCGAACGCATACGAAAGAGAAAACGCGGACAGCAGCAAACCCATCTGCGAGGCCGACAGATGCAGTTCCTCGCTCACCAGATGATTCGCGATCGACAGCGTGCTGCGATCGAGATAGTTGACGATGCCCGCAACCGTCAGGAAGACGACCGCGACCACCTGGATCCGTTTCAGACGCTGTGACTTCTGAAGCATGTTTGTCTCCTGCGCAAGGTGTCCTGCCGATGTAGGAATGGTGCTGCCATGCCGCGGTTTTTCTACAAGATTTTTCTGCAAGCTCGCCGGTGGGCGTCAATAGGTCGAGCGCCCTCCCGACAGATCGAAGATCGCACCCGTGCTGAACGAGCAGGAATCCGAACAAAGCCACAGCACGAGTTGCGCGACTTCTTCGACGGTGCCGAGCCGCTTCATCGGGCTCTTGTCGATCATCGTTTGCACGTGTTGCGGCGACATCTGTTCGAGCAGGGTGGTTTGCACCGCGGCGGGCGCGATGCCGTTCACGAGAATGCCGGTCTGCGCGAGCTCCTTGCCGAGCGATTTGGTCATCGCAATCACGCCGGCTTTCGCCGCGCTATAGGCGGACGCATTCGGCGTGCCTTCCTTGCCCGCAAGCGATGCAACATTGACGATGCGCCCGGCGTTCGCGCGCCGCATCGCCGGCACGACGAAGCGGCTCACGTGATAGGTGCCGAGCAGGTTCACGTCGATCACGCGCTGCCATTCGAGCGGATCGTATTCGTCGAGCGGCAGCGTCGGCCCCGCGAAACCCGCGTTGTTGACGAGGTAGTCGATGCGGCCGTAAGCGTCGAGCGTCGCGGCGAGCGCGGCCTCGATCGACGCGGGCTGCGTGATGTCGACCTCGAAGTGGCGAGGCACATCGGGCGTGTCCTCGGCGCCCGGCACGCGGTCCCAGTTGAGCGCTACCGCGCCATCGCGCGCGAAAGCCTCGCAGATCGCGCGGCCAATGCCGGTGGCCGCGCCGGTCACGACCGCGATGCGCCCGGAGAAATCGTATCGGGCGGCGCGGGTACGCATGGCGGGCGCGCTCATCGGATGAACTGGTCGACGTAGTCCTCGCCGAGACCGACCGCCGCGTAGTGCTTGCGGCACATGTCGATCTTCGTGAACACGTCCTCGTAGCCGGTGTAGTTGCCGTACGGGTCGCAATAGAACATCACGCCGTTGACCTGAAAATACGTGATCATTTCCTCGACGTCGTCGGGCACGTAGAGCGTATGCGTTTCGCCCGGCGGCTCGTATACGTAGCTGCCTTCGGTGGCGATCCAGTCGTGCTCCAGGTAACGCCAGCGGCCCTTGAGCACCATGCCGTGCACGCTCTGCGGATGACGATGACGGCTCAGCACGCCCGACTTGCGCACGCGCAGCAGATTCATCCAGTAACCCTGCGACGCATTCAGACACAGCGGCCGGAACGACACGTTTTCGGCTTGCGGCACCCACACGCGCTCATCGGTCGGAATGGCGAAGGGCACGACGATTTCCTGCTGCGCTTCCTTGGGGAACGGCAACTGGTACGGCGTCATCTCGGAGCGATTGGCCTCGGGCATGGGAGTTCCTTGTGAAATTACCGAATGTCCACAATGTGGATATAAAGTCCACGATATGGCTATTATCGGAACCCCTTCCGGTGAGGTCAATCCTGGGGAAATCACGGGGCCGAGATGAAAAAGCGCGGAAAAAAGATCTGTGCAATCCTCGCCGCAAACGTGTGTGATGTACGGATAAGCCTGCAAAACAGGACTCGCGAGCGCCTTCTGCGGTGCTTTCAGATCGCTCACTATCTTTAAGACTGCTTTAAGTGGGGGCCACTACATTACGCATCCACCTCGTAACCCATCGCAACAATCTCCCACTATGACCACCAAGAAATATTGGCGCGGCAGCGCGGCAGTCTGCGTCGTACTCGCGATCGGCGGCGCCTATACGCTTAGCCATCACAATGCCGATGCATCCGTCAGCGATGCGCAAGGCCCGGTGTCATCGCTGCGCGCGGCATCGGACATCATCGGGTCCCGTTCGTCCGCGCCGGACTTCTCCGGCATCGTGTCGCGCTATAGTCCGGCGGTCGTGCATATCGGCGTGAAAGAGGCCGTGTCCGTCGATGAAAACGGCGAACGCAAAAGCGGTGGCGAAGCGCTCGGTTCGGGCTTCATCATCAGCCAGGACGGGTACATCCTGACCAACAACCATGTCGTCGACGGCGCGAGCAGCGTGAGCGTGAAACTCACGGACGGCCGCGAATTCCGCGCCCGTGTGATCGGCAAGGACAAGACCACCGACGTCGCCGTGGTGAAGATCGAAGCGACGAATCTGCCGACCGTGAAGATCGGCAATCCCGACAACAGCAAGGTCGGCGAATGGGTGGTGGCAATCGGCTCGCCGTACGGCTTCGACAGCACGGTGACCTCGGGCATCATCAGCGCGAAATCGCGCTCCTTCTCGGACGACAGTCCTATCCCCTTTATCCAGACCGACGTGCCGGTCAATCCCGGTAACTCGGGTGGTCCGCTGTTCAATCTGAACGGCGAAGTGATCGGCATCAACTCGATGATCTATTCTCGCACCGGCGGCTTCCAGGGCCTGTCGTTCGCGATTCCGATCGACGCGGCCATGCACGTGAAAGACCAGCTCGTGAGTACCGGTCACGTGACTCGCGGCCGTATCGGCGTGGGCGTGCAGCCGCTTAGCGCCGAGCAGGCGAAGAAGCTCGGCCTCGATTCGGCGGCCGGCGCGCTGGTCGGCTCGGTCGATCCGAGCGGCCCCGCACAGGCGGCCGGCTTGCGGCAGGGCGACGTGATCGTCGCCGTGAACGGCAAGCGGATCGGCAACACGACCGAACTGGTCGGGCAGGTCGCGCAACTGTCGCCCGGTACCGACGCGACGCTCAACGTATGGCGCAATGGCGGCGAGCGCAAGCTGTCGATCACGGTGGGCGCGCGGTCGTCCGACGTGGCGTCGGCCGAACCGCGCATGCAGCAGGAGCCGCGGCAGCAACAGGGCCGTCCGCGTCTCGGCGTGGCCGTGCGCCCGCTCAGCGAAGACGAGCAGCAGGAAGCGTCGTTGCCGGGTGGCGTGATCGTGCAACAGGCCACCGGCCCGGCCGCCGAGGCCGGCATCGAGGCCGGCGACATCATCGTTGCGGTCGACGGCAAAGTGATTCACGGCGTCGAGCAACTGAAGCGCATGATCGCCCAGGCCGACGACAGTGTGTCCCTCACCGTCGTGCGCAATGGCGAAGAAGCATCGGTCGACGTCACGCTCGGCTGACCGGTTTGACCCTCCGGCGCAATGCCGGCGGCGGGCACGACGCCCAGGAAGCGCGCGTGCCTCGATCAATTGGGCGGATGCGCTCCGTTCACCTGTGAGGTTCGCTGCGACGTGCCTTGCACCGTAGTGGGCGGCACGTCGCCTGACGCATCAGGCGTACGAGGCGCATCGGGGCCGCCACCCAGTGCAACATACAGCGATACGCCATTCTGCAAAGCGGTCGCGCGCAACTGGATCAGTTGCTGCTCGGCCGAGAACAGATTGCGGCGCGCGTCCACGACCTCGAGATAGATCGAGATCCCGTTCTCATAGCGCAATTCGGCTGTTTCGGCGAGTTGCCGCTGCGCCTCGACGGCCTGCTCCTGCGCCGCGATCTGTTCCTTGTAGCGCTGCCGTCCGATCAATGCATCGGATACCTCACGAAATGCGTTCTGCACGGTGCGCTGGTAATCGGCCACCAGTTCGTCGCGCCGTGCGCGCGCCTGCGCCAGTTGCGCCTGACGTTGACCAGCATCGAAAATCGGCATGCCGACGAGCGCACCGACCGACCACGCCTGCTTGCCGGGCACGAACAGGTCGCCGAGTTCCGGCGACACGTAGCCGAAGCTGCCCGTCAACGCGATACGCGGGAAGAAGTTCGCGCGCGCCGCGCCGATATCGGCATCCGCCGCGCGCAGTTGCTGCTCGGCCTGCTGGATGTCGGGACGATTGACGAGCAGCCCGGACGGCAACCCCGGGTCGAGGTCGCCGAACTGCCTCGCGTCGGCGATCGGCGTTGCGAGCGGCAGCGTATCGCCAAGCGGTCCGCCGACCAGCACTTCAAGCAGATTGCGCTGCTGCGCGGTGGTCCGCTGCAACTCCGCGAGCTGCGTCTGCGCTTGCGTGACGAGCACGGCGGCCTGTTCGTAATCGACCGTCGACGTAACGCCCGCATCGAGCCGCAGCTTCGCGACATCGAGCGCATAGCGGCGCGTTTCGAGCGTACGCTGCGCGAGTTCGACGCCTTCTTCGCCCGAGCGGATCGCGTAGTAGTTCGCCGCGACGTTGCCGATCAGCGACAGACGAAACGCGCGTTGCGCCTCGACGCTCGCGAGATATCGGCGGCGGGCCGCCTCGCTCATGTTGCGCACGCGTCCCCAGAAGTCGAGTTCGAACGACGTCACCACGGCTTGCACGTTGTACTGATTGAATTTGACCGATACGTCGGTGTTGTCGAACTCGGGGTCGATCGAGCCGAGCGGAGCCTTGGTGCGCGTGGCGCTCGCGTTGGCATTGACGTGCGGCAAACGCGCGGCGTTCTGGATGCGATAAAACGCCTGCGCCTGCTCGATGCGCGCCATCGACGCCGCGAGATCGCGGTTGTGCTGCAACGCCGCCTCGATCAGCAGCTTCAGTTGCGGATCGGCGAAGAAGGTTTGCCAGTCGATCTCGCTGGCGAGATGCGTGGTAGCCGGATTGACCGTCTCCATCATGTCGAAGTGATCGGCAATCGGCAGATCGGGCTGCTGATACCTCGGCGCAAAATTGCAGGCGGCCAGCGAACAGCAGAAAAGCGGAAGCATCAGGCGCGTAGGCAAGTTCCTGTAGGGGCGCTTACGCATCGCGTGACCCTCCGCTTAATTCTCCGGCTCCCGGCACGGGTGCCGACGCGGGTGTCGGAGAATCGTCGTCGCCGAGATCGACAGGCCGTTTCTTGCGGCTCAGCCAGCGGCGCGTAGCCACATAGAACAGCGGCGTGAAGAAGATGCCGAACAGCGTCGCCGTCAACATGCTGCCCATCACGCCGGTGCCGACCGCGCGCCGGCTCGCCGCGCCCGCGCCGGTCGCGAGCACGAGCGGCAGCATGCCGAGCACGAACGTGACGCTCGTCATCAGGATTGGACGCAGGCGCTGTTGCGCGCCGTTCTTCGCGGCCGTCATCGCATCCTTTCCTTCGGATTCCTCCTTGATGGCGAACTCCACGATCAGAATCGCGTTCTTCGCCGCGAGCCCGATGATCGTCACCAGCCCGATGTTGAAGTACACGTCCGCGGAAAGGCCCCGCAGCATCGTCAGCAGCACCGCGCCGATCACGCCGAACGGAATGATCAGCAGCACCGCCACCGGAATCGCCCAGCTCTCGTAGAGCGCCGCGAGCAGCAGGAACACGACCACGAGCGAGAGCCCGAGCAGCATGCCGATCTGGCCGGCCGCCTGTTTCTCCTCGAAGGCGGTGCCGGTCCATTCGTAGGTGAGATTGCCGGTCAGCACGTGCGAGGCGATACGCTCCATCTCGGCGATCGCCGCGCCGCTCGAACGGCCCGCAGCGGCCTGGCCCGACAGCGTCGCGGAGGGAAAGCCGTTATAGCGTTCGAGCTGCTGCGGCCCGGAAATCCAGCGCACGCGCGTGAACGCCGAGAACGGCACCATTTCGCCGCGGTTGTTGCGCAGGCGCAGCGAGGTCACGTCCTCGGCGCGCATGCGCTGCTCGGCATCCGCTTGCAGCAGCACGCGCAGTACATTGCCCTCGAATACGAAGTCGTTCACGTAGTTCGAACCGAACGTCAGCGCGAGCGCCTGATTGACCTGGCCGATCTGCAAACCGAGCGCGCGCGCCTTCACGCGATCGATATCGACGTAAAGCTGCGGCGCTTCGGGCATGCCCTCGGTACGCACGCCTGCGAGCAGGGGACTTTGCGATGCCTCGATCATCATGCGCCGCGCGGCCTGCTGCAGCGCTTCGCCGCCAACGCCGCTGCGGTCCTGGATCTTCATCGTGAAGCCGGTTGCATTGCCGAGCGATGGAATCGGCGGCGGATCGAGCGCGAAGATGACGGCCTCGGGAATCTGCCGGAACGCGGCATTTGCGCGGCGCACGAGCGCGCTGGCCGAATTCGCCTCGCCGGAGCGTTCGTTCCAGGGCTTCAGATCGACGAACGACATCGCCGCCGATTGCCCCTGGCCGAAGAAGCTGAAGCCGGTTACCGAAGCGACGTTGCGCACCTGCGGCTGTTGCCGCAAGAACGCCTCGACCTGATCGACCGCGCGTTGCGTGCGCTGCTCGGTGGAACCCGGCGCGCCGGTATACGTGACGAAGATATGCCCCTGATCCTCGGTTGGCAGAAAACCGGTCGGCAGGCGTACGAAGAAATACGCGGTGATTACGCAGGCCGCGACGAACACGAGCAGCCAGCGCAACGGCGAGCGCAGCATCGAATCGACGCCGCCGATATAGCGGCCGGTGCCCGCGTCGAGACCGCGATTGAAGCCGTCGAATACCCGCTGCAGTAGACGCGAGGCCGCATTTTTCGGCGGCCCGCTGGCCTCTTCGCTGCGCAGCAGTGCCGCGCACAAGGCCGCGCCGAGCGTGAGCGCCAGCAGCGTCGAGAGCGTGATCGACACGGCCAGCGTGACCGAGAACTGCCGGTAGATGCCGCCCGTCGAGCCGGGGAAAAACGCCATCGGAATGAACACGGCGACGAGCACGAGCGTACTCGCGATCGCCGCGCCCGAAATCTGGCCGATCGCCTTGACGGTCGCGCGCGGCGCGCTGAGTTTTTCCTCGCGCATGATGCGCGCAACGTTTTCGACGACGACGATCGCATCGTCGTTGAGGATACCGATCGCGACGACCATGCCGAACAGCGACAGGATGTTGATCGACAGCCCGAACAGATAGAGCCCCGCGCAGGTGCCGATCAGTGCGATCGGCACGACGATCGTGGGAATCACGGTCGCGCGCCAGTCCTGCAGGAACAGGAACACGACGACGGTCACGAGCAGCAGCGCCTCGACCATCGTCTGCATGACGCCGTGCACGGAAGTCGTGATGAACGGCGTGGTGTCGAACGGCACGGTCCACGTCATGCCGCGCGGAAAGGTCGGCTCCAGCTCGGTCATGCGCTGGCGCACCGCCCTGGCAACCGCAAGTGCATTGGCACCGCTCGCAAGCTGGATCGCGATGCCGGCCGACGCCTTGCCGTTCACGGTCAGCCGGTTGCCATAGCTGTCGTTGCCGAGTTCGACGCGAGCGACGTCGCCGAGGCGCACGGTCGAACCGTCCGGATTGGCGCGCACGATGACCTCGCGGAACTGCTCGGGCGTCGAGAAGCGGCTTTGCGTGACGATCTGTGCAGTGAATTCGGAGCCCGGCGCGATCGGCTGGTCGCCGAGGCCACCGCCCGCGGTCTGACTGTTCTGTTCCTGGACCGCCTGCAACACCTCGCTCGCGGAGAGACCGAAGCCCGCGAGCTTGCGCGGATCGAGCCAGATTCGCATCGCGTACGACGAGCCGAAAAGCTGCACGTCGCCGACGCCGTCGATGCGGCGCAACTCGTTGACGATATTGTTCGACGCAAAGTTGCCCATCGCGACCGCGTTGGTGGCGCCGTCGGTCGCCTGCAGCGCGAGCAGCATCAGGAAGCCGGATGAAGCCTTGGTCACGCTCACGCCGATCTGCCGGACTTCGAGCGGCAGACGCGGCTCGACACGGCTCAGGCGGTCCTGCACCTGGCTGCGCGCGATGTCGAGATTGGTGCCGGGCTTGAGCACGACCGTGATCTGCATCGTGCCGTTGGCGCGGCTCACCGACGACATGTAGAGAAAATTCTCGATGCCGTTCATCTCGTCCTCGATGATCGAGGTGACAGTGCGTTCGAGCGTGCGCGCATCGGCGCCGCTGAAGACCGCCGAGATGCTCAGCGATGGCGGGGCAACATCGGGATACTGCTCGACCGGCAGCAGCGCAACCGCGATCCCGCCGAACAGCACCGTGAAGAGGGCGATGACCCACGCGAAGACCGGACGGGCGACGAAGAATCGATTCATCGGCGGGCCCGTCAGTGCGTGATCGAAGCGGCGGCGGGATGGGCGGCCGGAGGGTCCGCGGCTGCGGCCGACGCTGGTGGCCCGTCGCTTACGGGCCGTGCCTCGACGCGCTGACCCGGCTGCACCTTCTGCCAGCCATCGACGATCAGACGCTCGCCGGCCTTGAGCCCATCGCGCACGGTCCAGCGGCCTTCGCCCTGTTCGCCGAGATCGACGTTGCGGCGAACCACGGTGCCGTCGTCGGCCACGAGCGCGACGCTCGCCACGCCGTTATCGAGCTGCACCGCGCGCTCGGGAATGCGGATGCCGCGCAGATTGCCCGCCGCGATGATGCGCCCGCGCACGAACTGCCCCGGCAATAGCGTGCGCGCAGGATTGGCGAATTGCGCGCGCACGGTCTGCGTGCCGGTGGACGGATCGACGACGAGATCGGCGAAGTCGAGAAAGCCGCGCTCGCTGTAGACCTGGCCGTTGGCGAGAATCAGTTGCACCTCGACGTGCTTCATGTCGGTCGGCTTGCGCGCGCCCGACTGGATCTGCTGCTCGATGTCGAGCGTTGCCGTGTTCGACTGCGTGAACACGGCGTTGATCGGCGTAAGCTGATTGACCTGGGTGAGCAGGGTGGCCGCGCCCGCGCTCACCAGCGCGCCTTCGGTGACGAGCGCGCGGCCCGCGCGCCCGGCGATCGGCGTGCGCACGATGCAGCGGTCGAGCCGTAGCTGCGCCAGCGAAACGGCTGCCCGAGCATCGGCAACGTTGGCCTGGGCCTGCTGCTGCGTCGCGAGCGCGGCGTCGTATTCCTGCGCACTCACCGCATGGCGGCCGACGAGCGGCTTGAAGCGATCGACAACCGAAGCCGCGTTGTCGCGTACGGCGGTCGCACGCGCGAGTGCCGCCTGCGCCTGCTGCAATTGTGCGCGATAGTCGCTGGGGTCGATCTGAAACAGCGGCGCATTAGCCGCTAGGTCCGTGCCTTCCTGGTAGAGCGTGCGCTGAACGATACCGTCGACGCGTGCGCGAATCTCCGCGGTGCGCACCGCCTCGATACGGCCGGGCAGTTCGACCACATCGGCGACAGGCGTAGTCGAGATCGTTTCGACGAGCACGGGGAGCGGCGGCATCGATGCGGCGGTGGGAGCTTCCTGCCGGTCGTTGCAACCGGCAACGAGTAGCGGCAAACCCGCGATCAGAAGCAGTACGGCACGACTACGCAGACGGTATGCGGAGCAGAGCAAGAGAGACTCCTCGGTGAAGGCACTACTCTTTTTACGCGTGAGATCGACTACGGTTTAACGGCGTTATGCTTGATTGCGCCAGGCGCTATTGAACGGGCGGACACGACAATGCCCGAAAAGATTTCCGTTGATCGTACATTGTCTGGATAACTTGTCAATTTATTTTGGGTGTTGCGAGTTGAATGAACTCGCAACAGGAGAGATGTCATTGAATTCACAATTAAGTAAATTTCACAAGAATCGGCAATGAATTCACAAATGAGAACTTTGCATGACGATGCTTTTTAAATATATTTCTGTGAGTTTTTTCTCGCATGCAAATGGCACGTCACCCGAGCGGCCAAATACAGAAGTGTGCCGACAAATAGCGTGGCCAATGCCCAGTAGAGCAGCAAGACGAGTACTTCCATATCGTCGGGATTGGCAAGCTCGTCGTTGCCTGTAGCAGACAGAAGCGATGAACCTATCCACCGAGTCCGGCATATTGAAAGGCAATCTGTCGATTACATAGGTCAGTTGCCATCCGCCTATCATGGATAGCGCAACGAGAACCGGAACGGCCAATATCTTCGTGGCAATTTTTCTCATATATTTTGCAGCGGTACGGAAACCGGTCAATGTGCCTCTTATATTGATTCAAAAAACTGCCTGGCCGGATTTACCGTTCATTGACGCGTCGACAACGGCACTCCTGCTTTCAAGCAGCAAGTCGTGGAGTGCGCAGAGTAGGGCAAGGTAGAGATAAGAAAAATCGGAAAACTCTGAAAAATTGCAGAGCTAAGTATTCTGCCGATTTCGGTTGAACGACCAACCTCATAAGAAGCACAAGAAAAAGAGCCAGGCGCAGCACTTTCCGCAAACGCCCGGCCCCCAATCGCTCACCGGCGCCGCTCCGGATTCCGCAGCGCCGAATGATTGCGCCCATACGACAGATAAATCGTCATCCCGATCACGAGCCACACGACGAGCCGCAACCATGTAATGAGCGGCAGCCCCACCATCAGCAGCAGACAGAACAGGATGCCCAGCACCGGTACGACCGGCACGCCGGGCACGCGGAACGGGCGCATCGCGTTCGAATCGCTGCGGCGCAGATAGATCACCGCGCCGCACACGAGGATGAACGCGAACAGCGTGCCGATGCTGACCATCTCGCCCAGCACGCCGATCGGCGTCAACGCGGCGACCACCGCAACGACCGCGCCGATCAGCATCTGGCTCAGATACGGCGTCTGCAGACGCGGATGCACGTTCGCAAAGAGCGGCGGCAGCAAGCCGTCCTGCGACATCGTGAAGAAGATGCGGCTCTGTCCATAGAGCAGCACGAGAATCACGGTCGTCAGCCCCGTCAGCGCGCCGATCTTGATCAGGATCGCGAACCAGTTCAGGCCGATCGCGTCGACGCCTTTCGCGATCGGATCGGGAACGTTCAGATCGGCGTAGGGCACGAGCCCGGTGAGCACGCCCGCAACGAGGATATAGAGCACCGTGCAGATGACCAGCGAACCGAGGATGCCGATCGGCATGTCGCGTTGCGGCTGTCGCGCTTCCTGCGCGGCAGTGGACACCGCATCGAAACCGATGAACGCGAAGAACACCACGGCCGAGCCGCGCAGAATGCCGCTCATGCCGAAGCTGCCGAACTGCCCGGTATTGGCCGGAATGAACGGATGCCAGTTTTCGGGCTTGATGAAGAACACGCCGATCGCAATGAACGCCACCACCACCACGAGCTTGATTGCGACCATCACGTTGTTGAGCCGCGCGGATTCTTTGGTGCCGAGCACGAGCATCGTCGTGAGGATCGCGACGATGAGCACGGCCGGCAGATTGACGAGGCCGGTGACGCTCGAACCGTCGGCGAGCTTGACGACGGTGCCGGGCGCGGCGGCGAGAGCCGGTGGAATGTTGATGCCCACGTTGCGCAGCAGACTCACGATATAGCCCGACCAGCCGACCGCGACGGTCGCCGCGCCCATTGCATATTCGAGGATCAGGTCCCAGCCGATGATCCACGCGAAGATCTCGCCGAGCGTCGCATAGGTGTACGTGTAACTGCTGCCGCACACGGGCAGCATCGCCGCGAGTTCCGAGTAGCACAGGCCGACGAACGCGCACGCGATGCCGCCCAGCACGAACGACAGCGTGATGCTTGGGCCTGCGAATTGTGCGGCGGCCGTGCCGGTTAGCACGAAAATGCCCGCGCCGATGATCGCACCGATGCCCATTGCCGTGATGCTGGCCGCGCCGAGCGTTTTCGACAGCGCGTGGGCGCCTTCCACGTCGGCGCTTCCGACGATATCGGCGATGGTCTTGCGCGCCATGTAATTCGTATTGGCCATGATGATCGTCCCGTTCAGATGATGATGGGTCACGAACCGGCCCGGCTTGCGTCGGCTCGCGAAGCACGGCAAACAACATCCGTTCCCGAGGAACGGCAGCGGTAAAGCAGAAGCAAGCCCGATGGAAGAAGGTTGAATTCAGTGTATGCCGGATTAAAAGCAAAGGGAAATATCCGCAGGTTTTATCGACAGCGAAAAGACGCGGGAGATGTTCTCTCGTGGCGTATTTGATGCACGGCAAGAATCTGGATTCGCGGATTGCGATTACAAGCTCTCCTATCGATTAAGTGGATTATTGCAATGTGCACTTGCGGAATTCACGGAAAGAAGAGAGTGCTCGATCCTTGTTATAGCGGAACACATGGGTGCGCCCGCAGCGCAGCACTACGCAACGATCGTGACAGGCGGCTTCAAGAACGAGTGAAGCAGCAAGACACGACTGCTACCTTCGTGCCTGACGCGCTATCGCGATACCGGTCTTCGCAACGGACTGAAGCGCGAAACCATCCGTCGTCTCCTCACCATCAACACACGTCGCGACCGCTGCGGCATGCGCCGCGAAACACGGTAAAGCGTTTTCCCCATTACTTTACGAATGCCTGACACTTTCACGCCCCAGTCATGTTTATTAAACGAAATCGTTATATTTCACACTGATAATGCCGCCCATCGCGATATTCCAAATGGATTGCGCTGCCTTTTCGTAACCGGACCGGGAGACCGTTCCAGTTGGCGAGGCCGTTGTCCGCCCAGTTTATTCATGTAGTTTCAGATCAATAAGAATGAATTAACGGAATCTGGCGGCGTAACGTACGCCGGATATTTTATTTTTAATAGGGCAATTGGGTATGTTAAATAAAATACGGCTTGGGGCGGTAGGAACACTTACCACATTAATCCTGGCGGGGTGCGGGGGCAGCACGAACAACACGGCTCCGTCGTCGCCGTCATCGCCGCAGGGCGGATTGCCGACCTCACCTGGCGGGTCGACCACGACGCCGCCGTCGGGTGGCTCGACGACCCCGCCGGTCGCGCAGTCGCTGACGCAATACGTCAATCCGCTGATCGGCACGGCGCCGGGCACTTCGCCGACGCCGACCGCGCACGGCGCGGGCGGCAACACGCTGCCGGCGGCCGGACTGCCGTCGGGCATGGTGCAGTGGGGGCCCGATACCAATACGACGCCGGCTTCCAGCTCCACCGCCGAACCGGGTTCGCCCTCTGGCTACTACTACGACCTCAACTCGATCGCGGGTTTCAGCCTGACGCACATGAGCGGCACCGGCGGGCAGGGCAACGACGGTGAAATTCCGTTTGTCGCGACCACCAGCCTCGCGAATCTGACGCCGACGTTCTCGCACGCGAACGAGACGGCCAAGCCCGGCTACTACGCCGTCGCGCTCGACAACTCGGTGAAGGTCGAGCTGACCGCCACGCTGCGCACGGGCTTCGGGCGCTTCACGTTCCCGGCGAACAACCCGGCGTTCATCCATATCGACACCACCCACACCAATACGCTGCAATCGACGACGGGCCAGATTACCCAGATCTCGAGCACCGAAGTCGCGGGCTATACGGTGGGCGGCAATTTCGAAAGCTCGTCGAGCCGCGTGCCGGTTTACTTCTACGCCGAGTTCAGCCAGCCGATCCAGTCCTCGACGGTCAGCGCCGGCGTTGCCGACCTGTCCTTCGCGCCGGGCGCGCAAGTGCTCGTGAAGGTCGGCATTTCGTACGTCAGCATGGCCAATGCCAAGCAGAATCTCGACACCGAGAATGCCGGCTGGGACTTCGACGGCATCAAGAATGCCGCCGACACGGCCTGGAATCAGCGCCTCAGCACGATCGCCATCACGCCGAGTTCGAGCGACTCGATGACCAACTTCTACACGGCGCTCTACCACGCGCTGTGGGCGCCGAGCATCTTCAGCGACACGAACGGCCAGTACCTCGGCTTCGACGGTACGGTCCACACGGTCGCCAACGGCCAGAACGCGCAGTACACCGGCTTCTCGAACTGGGACGTCTATCGTTCGCAGATGCCGTTGCGCGCAATGCTGTTCCCGACCGAGACGAGCGACATGGTGCAGTCGCTGCTCAACGACGCGGACCAGTGCGGTGCGATTCCGCGCTGGGTCAACGACAACTACGATTCGGGCACGATGGTCGGCGACGGCGGCACGAACATCGTGGCGACCGCGTACGCGTTCGGCGCGCAGAAGTTCGACACGACCGGCGCGCTGAATCACATCATGGCGCAGCTGAACACGAACAACCTGGCCGTGTGCAAGAACTCGGGCGGCAGCACGATCGGCGTGAACGGCGGGCGGTCGACCTATCTGAAGTTCGGCTACATCACGTCGGGCGAAAGCGCGATCGCGTCGTCGAGCCTCGAATACAACCAGACCGATTTCGCCGCCTCGCAATTTGCGGCCGCGCTCGGCAACACGTGGATGGCGAAGCAGGCGCTGGGCCGTTCGGCCGGCTGGCAGTACTCGATCGACACCGCCGATACGCCGCCGCTGCTCACCGCGCGTACGACGGGCGGGGCATACACGAACGAAACCCAGAGCAGTACTGACAATTACGAGCAAGGCAGCGCGGAGCAGTACACGTGGATGGTGCCCTGGAATCTTTCCGGACTCGTCTCGCTGCTCGGTGGCAACAGCACGGTGCAGACACGCCTCGACACCATGCAGACCCAGCTCAATGCCGGCAACGGGTCGCCTTACCTGTACATCGGCAACGAGCCCTCGTTTGCGATTCCCTGGGTGTACAACTGGGCTGGCGCACCGTCCAAGACGTCCGACCTGATTCAGAAAATCGTCACGACGCAGTTCGCGGCGACGCCGGGCGGTCTGCCGGGCAACGACGATATGGGCGCGATGTCGAGCTGGTATGTCTGGGCGATGATCGGCATGTATCCGGAAGTCCCGGGCGTGGCGGGTTTCGCATTGCATAGCCCGCAGGTTGCAGCAGCCACGATCACGCTGGAGAACGGCAAGCAGATCAAGATCACGGCTCCTGGCGCACCGAACTCGAACTACGTGCAGTCGCTGATGGTCAACGGCAAGGCGGCCAATGCGCCGTGGCTGTCGTTTGCCGACGTCTCGAACGGCGGCTCGCTCGCCTATTCGATGGGCAGCTCGGCATCGGGCTGGGGTACCGATCCGTCCAATCCGCCGCCGTCGTTCGGTCTGCCTGAATACACGAGCCTCGCCGACGCCTTCAACAACCAGGGCTTCAGCCTCGACGGCAGCAGCGCTACCGCCGGTACCGGCGCGGCATTCGACGGCAGCCTGAACAGCCTGTCGACGACGGCCCTCGCGGCAGCGATCGGTTCGTCGGGCAGCGTGACGACGCTCGGCGCAACGTTCTCGTTGCCGGTCAACCTGACGCAGAACCAGCAGTCGCTCGATAACGTGGTCGTGGCCGGTCAGACGATCGACATGCCGGCCGGTTCGAAGGGTTCGAGCCTCGTGTTCCTCGGCGCATCGGGCAACGGGCCGAGCACCGGCACGGTGACGGTCCACTACACGGACGGCACGAGCCTCTCCGCATCGCTGACGCTCGACGACGGCACGTTGAATGGCGGCGGCGGCACGCTGACGAATACGGCCGCGGTGACGATGACCTATCGCAACAACGCGTCGGGTGCCCGTGACAACACGAAGAGCTATCTGTTCTCGCAGGCGATCGCGATCGACCCGACCAAGATCGTGCAGAGCGTGACGCTGCCCGCGAATGTCAGCGCCGGCAAGATGCACGTTTTCGGCATCTCGGTAGCGGGCTGATGGAAATACGCGTATCCGGCCATGATGACGGTTTGATTGACGTCATGACGGCGGGATGCGCGGTTCGATGAATCGATCGTTTCGGGTTGCGGGGTTGTCCTGGAATGTGTGGCGAGGATGGTCGATTCAGGTATTGATGGACAAACGAACGCCCGCGTATAGCGGGCGTTTTACTTTCTGCCATGTTTTTCGCGGGCGGTAGCTACTGTTCTACGACGAAGCGCTTTCAGCGAACCAATGCCGTGGTGTCATAGTGCCGGTGGCGTGGTTGCTCCGCTATTGGGCAAAGGCCACGAAAGACTGCGAAGTCACGTCATTGACTGGATGGCGACAAAGTTGACCGGGAAGCTGAACCGGAAATCCCCTCGCATCAAAACAGATGCCGGATCCCCGCACCATAGGTGCTGCCCGAAGGATGCGCGGAAATCCTGTCGTACGAATACACACCATAGACATCCGTGCGTTTCGAGAGATAGTAGTCGTAGCCGATCGATCCCGTGTTATGCACCGAATCCTGGTTTGATGGCGCGCTCTGCCGGGTGGTGGCCCATGAGGCGAGTATGTACGATACCGCAGTCACCGGAACGGATACGCCGAGCTGGTACGTATGCGTGCCAATGTGCGAAGTCGTGGTATTCGTGGTCTGGAGTGTGCCGTAGAACTTCGCGAACTGCGCGTTATAGGTCGCACCCGCGAGGTAGAGCGTTTGATCCACCCCAGGAGAATTCGGCGCCCCTCGCACCCGCTGAGCCGAAAACGCGGCCTGCACAGGCCCATGCTCGTAGACGAGGTGCAGGCCGAGATTGTCGCGCCCCTGCTGACCCGCCACGCTGCTGACCGAATACTGAACGACACCCGTCAGCCCGTAGAACGAAGGCGAATAGTAGCCGAGCGTATTGCCCCAGACGGTATCGCCGATCACCTGTCCGTTGTAGCCTGCCACGTACGACTGCACGACGAGCGGCGAAAACACGACGGACGATCCGAACGGATTGAGCATGCTCTGGTTCAGATACGTCTGCGTCGTCTGCAGGCCGAACTTGACTGTCCCGTAGGTGTCGTTTGCCAGCCCCACATACGCGTTACGCGAGAACAGGCCATCGGTGGTGTTGCGGCCCATCTGGCCGGTATTGGGCCGAAAAAAGCTTTCGAGCTTGAAAATGACGCGAGTCCCGCCACCCAGCGCCCCATTGCCGCTCATGCCCCAGTATGAGGTCGTGAGTCCGCCGCCGCCCATCTGAACCGTCCCCTTCGGTGTCGTGCTGAGCTTCGACTGGGTAACGTACGTGCCGATCAAACCGTACAGGTTAACCGACGACGAATCGTCGCCTGAAAGCGTGGCCGCATGCGCATCGCCCACACACATGGCAAGAGAGGCACAGGCGAGAGAGGCAACGCTGATTGCACGAAGCTTTCCGGATCCCTGGCTTTGATCCATGATTTGTCATCCTGATTAATTGTTATTTTTTTCGACACCTGTCCGGGGCGTCGGCCACGAGCCGCACCCCGATGACAGGATCGAAACGAAGAGATAAGAAGGATCGGAGCGACGACAGTACCGGCTGAAGCGGATACGCCCCGATGCCGCGAAAACCCGCTATGCCGCCGGCACGGAAGATTCGTCCATCGCGCCCTTCGTCTCCGGCATCAGGAATACGACGGCCAGATACACGAGGCTGACGAGCGCGCTGACCGTAGCCAGCGTCATCGGTAGGGCGCCGACGTCGGTCGCGAGCAGCGAGACGAGAGTCGGCATCGAGCCGCCGATGGCAAAGCCCACGTTCCACGAGATGGCGGTGCCACTCGAACGGATCGCGGTCGGAAAGCGCTCATTGAGCACGATCACGAGCGGTGAATAGCAGAACGTGCCGATGGAGCTGAGTGCAATCGTATAGACCGCAATTGCGCCGATTCCCTCGGCATGGGTCAACCCGAGGTACAGCAAGGGGATCGACACCAACGAGATCAGGCCGTAGAAAAGCATCGCGCGCCGCCGGCCGATGCGGTCCGTGAGCGCGCCCGCCAGCACCGACGTCAGGCTCACGCACACGGCGGACACGCTCAGGATCATACCCATCGTGGTGTGCGGTACGTGATTGACGATCTTCAGGAATGTCGGCAGGTAACCCGAAGTGAGATACGACAGGCCGCCGCCGGCGAGGGTCAGCAATACGCACCCGACCGTGATGCCCACGAAGCCGCCGCTCAGCGCACTGGCCTTCTTCTGCGGCCTCGTCGGTGCCGCGCGATGTTGCGCCGCGAGTGCGAGCCACAGCGGCGACTCCTGAAGGCGTGTGAAAACGAACAGGCCAAGCAGCGAACTCGCGAGGCCGGAGAAGAACATGATGCGCCAGCCCCACGCCGTGAATGCCGCGGGCGGAATCAGGGCACTCACCAGCACGAAGATAAGAGAGGCGAAGAGCTTGCCGATGCCGGAGCCGCCACCGCAGATGATCCCCGAAGCCAACCCCCGGTACTTCGGACCGATCGATTCGGTGCCGAGCGTATGGGTGGCCGCGACCATCCCGCCCATATACACGCCCTGAATCAGGCGCAACAGCAAAAAGAGCATCGGCGCGAGGATGCCGATGCTCTGATAGGTTGGGATCGTGCCCATGAGTGCCGTCGATACGCCCACCCCGACGGATGCGACCACCAGCGTCTTCTTGCGGCCATGACGATCCGAGTACCGGCCGAACAGATAGCCGCCGACCGGACGCATGATCAGCGTCGCCGTGAAAGCACCGTAGACTGCGGCCAGCGACAGCATCTGCCGCGACGAGTCGAAGAATACCGTGGCGAGTATCGGCGCCACGTACAGCAGGATAAAGAGGTCGAAGAGGTCGAATGCCCAGCCAAGACAGGACATCGCAACTGCCTGCGATTTCTGCCAGGGGGTGAGTACGAGACCCGCGGCTTGGGTAGGCGCGGATTGCACGGGGATGTCTCCTTGTATTATCGATGAGTGAAGTGGCGGGCCCGAGGGGCCTGAGAGTCACGGCACGTTGCCATGCCCGCCACGAAATCCAGGCAGTGCGGGAAAAACTGTTCAGGTTTCCTCTGGCCAGTACAGGCGCATCGGATTATCGACCAGCAGGCTCTTCTGAAGCGCTGCCGTCGGCGCGATCTGCGGAATGAAGTCGACCAGCAGGCCATCGTCGGGCATGTGCGCGGTCAGGTTCGGATGCGGCCAGTCAGTACCCCAAAGCACGCGATCCGGGAAAGTTTCGACGAGGCGGCGGGCAAACGGCACGACGTCGCGATAGGCCGCGCGCTGACCATCCAGCGCAGCCGGACCGGAAACGGAAAGACGCTCCGGGCAGGTGACCTTGGACCACACGTTCGGGTTCTCGCGCATGAAGCGCACGAAGAGCTCGAATTCGGGACCGTCGACCGGCTTCGTCACATCCGGGCGCCCCATGTGGTCTACAACAACGGTAGTCGGCAACGAGGTAAAGAAGTCCCACAACTCCGGGAGATCCGGCGCCTCGAAATAGATCACGACATGCCAGCCGAGCGGAGCAATGCGGTGAGCCATTTTCAGCAGTTCATCGGCAGGCGTGATGTCCACGAGGCGCCGGACATAGTTAAAGCGCACACCGCGCACGCCCACGTCGTGCAGGCGTTGCAGTTCCGCGTCGGTAACGTCGAAAGGCAGCGTGGCGACGCCCCGCGCACGCCCATTCGAATGAATCAGCGCATCGACCATCGCGCGATTGTCGGACCCGTGGCAGGTCGCCTGAACGACCACGTTGCGTGCAAAGCCGAGATGATCGCGCAGCGCGAAGAGCTGTTCCTTCGAGGCATCGCACGGCGTGTACTTGCGTTGCGGTGCGTACGGGAACTGCTCGCCCGGACCGAACACGTGGCAATGCGCGTCCACGGCGCCAGCGGGCAGGGCGAATAGCGGGCGGCTCGGGTTTTCCAACCAGTCGAGCCAACCCGGCGTTTTCTCGAAGGGACCCGTGGTGATTCTGGAATTTGTGCTGGACATGTGCGTCTCCTCAATCAACGTAGCGGAGGCCGGCTTTCGCCAGAGGCTCGCGCATGCCGTACATATCGAGCCCCAGCACGCCGCTGGCGAGCTTCTCGCGTTTGCCCGCTTCATTGGCCTCGCGTGACCTCGCGGCTTCGAGTGCCTCTTGCGCGATACCGCGCGGCACACAGACCACGCCGTCGTCGTCGGCCACGATCACGTCACCCGGCGTGACGAGCGCACCGGCACACACCAGCGGGATGTTCACGGAACCGGGCGTGGCCTTGATCGTCCCCTTCGCGCTGACGAAACGGCTCCAGACGGGAAACTGCATCTCCGTGAGCGTCCTGACGTCACGCACGCCCGCGTCGATCACGAGCGCGCGCGCGCCGCGCGCCTTGAAGCTGGTCGCCAGCAGGTCGCCGAAATAGCCATCCGAGCACTCCGCCGTGACCGCGGCAACGACGATATCGCCCGGCTGGATCTGTTCGGCCACGACGTGGAGCATCCAGTTGTCGCCCGGTTGCAGCAGGACGGTGACGGCCGTACCGGCAACCTGGGCGCCGGCATAGATCGGACGCATATACGGCTTCATGAGACCGACACGGCCCATGGCCTCGTGCACGGTGGCACAGCCGTAGCCTGCGAATGCGCCGGCAAGCGCCGGCTCCGTGCGTTCGATATGGCGATGTACGACGCCGAGTTCAAACATTCTGTTTCTCCTTCTTTTCGAGTGCCGCGTCCAGACGCGGATAGACACGGCGCGCGTTACCTTCGTAGACCTTGTAACGCTCCTCCGCACTGAGGTTGAGCGTCGCCTCGATGTAGCGCCGCGTATCGTCGTAGTAATGGCCGGTTTCCGGATCGATCCCACGAACCGCGCCGATCATCTCGGACGCAAAGAGGATGTTATCGACGGGAATGACCTTCGTGAGCAGGTCGATACCGGGCTGGTGATAGACGCAGGTATCGAAGAAGACGTTGTTGAGCAGATGTTCCGTGAGCAGCGGCTTTTTCAGTTCCTGCGCGAGACCGCGATAGCGTCCCCAGTGATAGGGTGCAGCGCCGCCGCCGTGCGGGATCACGAACCTGAGCGTCGGAAAATCCCTGAACAGATCGCCCTGAACCAGTTGCATGAATGCTGTCGTGTCGGCGTTGATGTAGTGCGCGCCCGTCGTGTGAAAGCATGCGTTGCACGAGGTCGAGACGTGGATCATCGCGGGAACGTCGAGCTCCACCAGCTTTTCGTACAGCGGATACCAGTGCCGGTCCGTGAGCGGCGGCGAAGTCCAGTGACCGCCCGATGGGTCCGGATTCAGATTGACAGCAACGAATCCGTAGTCCCTGACGCATCGTTCGAGCTCGGGAATACACGAGCGCGGATCGACGCCGGGCGACTGGGGCAGCATGGCCGCGCCGATGAAATGAGCGGGGAAGAGCGCCGAGACGCGATGGATCAGTTCGTTGCAGATCGCCGCCCACGTGCTGCTGACGTTGAAGTCGCCAATGTGATGGGCCATGAAGCTCGCGCGCGGCGAAAACACCGTGAGGTCGGAGCCGCGCTCGCGCATCTTGCTGAGCTGATTATTCTCGATGCTCTCGCGAAGCTCGTCGTCGGTGATGACGAGTTCCGAGACGCGCGGCATCTGTGCGGGGTCCGCGATGCCGGCGATCTGGCGATTGCGCCATGCTTCGAGCGCCTTGGGCGCCGTCGTGTAGTGACCGTGTATGTCGATAATCATGAGGAGTTCTTGAAGAAGGGAAGTGCGCTCGCTCACGCGGGTTCCATGCCGTGGCGATGCTTGAGTTCGTCAGTGATGGCTGAGTGCAGGACCTGAAGCAGATCGCGCGCAGGGTCGGGATGAGCCGCACCCGTGCAAAGCGCGGCGGAGAATGTCGTCACGATCGCGCAGTCGTGCGGCATGGTTCCCAGCACGTCGATGCCGGGCAGATTCATGAGTTCGCTGAGTTGCTGGAAGCCGAGTTCCACGACGCCATCGGCAACAAGCTGGCCGACCGGTACGCCGGGCGCTGCCAGCACGAAGCGATCGGCCATGGCGTCCCGAATCCCCCACGTTTCAAGCAGATTCATGAGGGCCGTGCCGCTCGGTCCCGTGGAATAGCCCACGCTATGCGCGCCGAGCAGCGCTTCGCGCAATGCCTTTGCGTTATGGATCGCGGGATGGGGCGCGCCGGCGCGGACCGCCACGGCGACGTTCGAGCGGGCGACATCGGTCCTGCTGTCGCTCACGAGATGGCCGCTTGCGATCAGTGCGTCGATGGCGTCGCTCGCGAGTACGGCAAGATCGAAGGGATGGCCGTCACGCACGAGCCGCGCGGCATCGACGCCGCCGACAGACCTGAAATGCACGTCGATACCGCGTTGCTCGCGGTATAACGTGCCGATATCGGCGAGCAGCAGGCGGGTCGCCATCGACGAGACGCCGGAAAGTCTCGCGTCGGAACGAACAGAAGCAGCAAAGTTTTCCATGGCCCGATTCTGGCCATTGGGGTATGCATTGCCTAGTACAACGATCCTACTAGCTGCTATAACGATTCGGCATGGGAAACGATCTCGCGCAGCAGCCGGGCGGTCTGCCGCACGAGCCGGCTGGTCGGCTTGTGCGCGGATTCCGCGAGACACAGCGTACTGGTCAGCATGGGGTCCTTGAACGGGCGCAGCGTGAATGCCTTCGGCCGATCCGAGGCGGCAAGCGCTGTCTGGGGCAGTACGGCATGGCCGTAGCCTGCATTGACGAGATCGAGAATGGACGGGACGCTCGAAACTTCCAGGGCGATATTCAGCTTCACCCCGGACATGGCCGCCTGGGTGTCGAGAAGCCGGCGCATCGCGTGAGTGTGTCCGGGAAGAATCAGGGGATAGTCGGCGAGCTGGGAAAAGGGCAGCGGTTTGGCTTTCGCATCGCCACGCGTCGCGCGGCTCACGAGGCCAAGCGCCTCGTCGAGCACGGGCGTGATCTCGATAGCCGGATTGGGTTGGGGATTGTGGATGAGGCCCAGATCCACCCGGCCCATTGCAATCCATTCGACGAGATGGGTCGAAAGCCCCTCGACGATGGCCAGCGATGCAGCCGGCAATTCGCGGCGGAAAGTATCGACAAGGAACGGCGTCAGCCGCCGGGTCATGCTCGGCGGTAGTCCCAGCACGATGTGTCCGGACGGCTCGTCGCGCGCGGCTTCGATGTCTTCGGTGACGCTCGCGACAAGCCGCAGGATGCTCACGCCATGATCGAATAGACGCTTGCCGATTTCGGTCAGGACAACGCCTCGTCCGTTACGGATCAGCAGCGTCGCGCGCAGATCCGTCTCCAGTAGCCGCACCTGACGCGAAAGCGCCGGCTGGGTCATGTTCAGTTGCATGGCAGCCTTGCCGAAGCTGCCCAACTCGGCGACGCGAACGAAGTACTCCAGCTGCTTGAGATTCATTTTGCCTTTCGCAAGAGTGGATGCTCCCGATCCCGGGTGCAACGCGGGACATCGGGAGCGAAATAAAGGCACATGCCGGGGGGCACGCGCAAAGCATACTGCAAGTGGATGGGCGCTCAGCGGGACCGGTTCATGCAACTGAGTCACTACAATAGCGTTCATGGCTGGCGCTCCTCAACGAATGCTGGCTACCAGCCTGAACCCGCAAACACGACATTTCTATTTGGGACCTACAAATTTGGGGGTGGTAATTTAATTTACGTTGAACATATTTTAAGGTTTGGATATCTCAGACCCCGGAGCGCGTGCGGGTCGACGGTAAGGAAGCTGCGGCGCGGCGCCAGTCGCAGCAAGTCCACCGGTATGCCGTGCCGGGTGAGCACCTCATCGCACTCAGCGACGGTGGCCACGACGTCGAGGTGACGACGGAGATCGTCGCGCACCCGGACCAGCTGCGACGCTACAGAGTCAGTGTGAGTATGGATACGTTCCGGCTTATCCAGGAGTGACGTGATGACTGGCATCGTGAAGATCGAGATGGAGATTCCACAGGCTGTCTACAATGATCTGCAGGTTGTGGTCGATAGCTGCAACCGGGTTGACCCGAACGAGACGACGCACGGTTCGATGACTGTGCCGAAGTTGCTTGCCATGTTGGCCGAGGACGCGGCTATGACGAATAGCCGGTCCGGTTCGTGGGAAGGCTCCAACATGCAGCAGGTACTCGGCAGCCACGGCTATCAGTGAGGTCGCGCGAGTGGGACAGGCTCGGCGGCGCCGAGCCCAAGGTAATTCGGTACATACTCTCCGCTGCCTGAAAATCCAACGGTGATCGAGTAACCTGCAGGGGGCCGATACAGGAATTTTCTGTCCGTGGGATTAGGAATTTTCTGATTTTTAATAATTCCATATTGTCTGATGTTAATCAGCAACAGGGCATTATTAAGATACCTTGCGCTTTCTCTTACGTGGCATTCTGATTAAATAATCGACACAAGGGGAGTGCATCAATTGGCGTTTTATGGAAAATTTATAATCGATAAGGACAGATCTTCATTGATTATTCCCGGCATTGGTACATTTAAAGCATACTCAGGTGACGGTATCTATCGGAACAAAGGAGGCTGTACTACGGTGCCTGATAATGGTCCGCTTCCAACAGGGATCTATTGGATAGTAGATCGTCCAACAGGCGGATTCAGATCCAGAACTGAAGCGCATGCAAAAGACATCTGGAGCGGCGTAGTCGGCCGACGTACTAATCATGAAGAGTGGTTCGCACTTTATCGTGACGACGGCATTATCGATGACCACACCTGGATTAATGGTGTCGAGCGCGGACAATTCCGCTTGCACCCAGCAGGCGGTCGCGGTCTATCGAAAGGCTGCATTACCCTCCCTGGTTATGCAGATTTCGAAAAAATAAGACGCGCACTCCTGCACACCTTCACTATCCCCGCTCGCAATTCAGGCATTCGTGCATATGGAACGATTGAGGTAACGGCGCATGGCGACACTTGTCCGTAGAATATTTAAAGTAGCGTTATTTATCGGATTATTTCTTCTTTCTGTTCGCTACGTCCATACGTATCCGTTACCGATGCCTGAGGGCCAGATAATGTTCTGGATTGACGCCTCTGACCGACTCGGCATTAGTGACTCCGATAATCTCTATATTCCGACCATGGTCATCATCGATCTGATCGTCGCGATTCTGGCCTACGTGGCGATCCTGAAGCTCTGGAGACGTTACCGGTCTGGTTGATCGTCACCAGTCCTGGCTCGTTCATGGCAGGCTCCGCCGGGTTGCGCGCGGATAGCATGCGCCTCGGGCAGACCTGAACCAGACATTTCTATTTAGCGGAAACCCTACATCTGAACTTGGGACTCACAAATTTTGTCGAGGCCAGATTGAAATGTCCGGTTTCTGGCTAGATAGAAATGTCCGGTTTCACATTGGTTTTGGTCCTGTTTCTTTTTATGTTTGTGGGTTGGGGCGGCGCAGCCGCCC
>NZ_JAAGPQ010000055.1:0-58172 GCF_017104985.1 Paraburkholderia sp. Ac-20342
GCTCGCGGCGGCGCCCGGTGCGGCGCCTGCGTTGCGCGGTTCGCGTGCTGAACCCGCCGAGATCGACGCCAGCAGCGCCTGCACGATCAGCGCGGCGCTCAGCGCGACCATCCAGCCGACGCCGTACACGCCGGCCACCGGCGCGAATCCGGCGAACGGGCCGTCCACCTGCGCATAGCCGGTGGCGAGCCACGGAAAGCCGGTGAACACGGTGCCGCGCAGCCATTCGCCAATGGCCCACGCGCTCGCGAAGGCGAGCGCGCCGTGCCAGGTCGGCGAGAACGGCTGGCGGTCGTCGGCCGCGCCGTTGCGGGCGTGGCCCGCGCAGAACGACCAGACACCTGCGGCCAGCGCCGGATAGAGGGCCAGGTACAGCGAGAACAGCGCGAGCGCCGTGCCGGCCAGCGGCGCGGGCATGCCGCCGTAGTCGTGCATGCTCACGTAGAGCCACCACACGCCGGTCACGAAATTGCCGAAGCCGAACGCCCAGCCCGTCAGCGCGGCGCTTTTCCAGCCGGTGCTGCGCGTGAGCCACGCAAAGAAGAACACGAAGATCGCGAGCTGCAGCCAGCCGCCGTGCGGCGTCGGCGCGAACGACAGTGTATTGGCGGCACCCGCGGCAAGTGCCACGAGATAGTGCCAGCGCGGCAGGGCGCGGCTGCGCGTGTCGGCGGCGGGGGCGCTCACGTCGTGGCGCGGGCGGGAAGTGATCGGGTCGGCCATTATTGCGTGGTCGGCGTCGGAAGTTGAGGAGTCGAAATGAGGAGTCAAAAAAGCGTGCAAGGAAACCTGCAAGGCGGCACGCCAAAATTTCGCGAACGGGCGCGCCGGCGAAACGGTACGGCGCGCCGGCCGCTCAGGTCTGCACGTGCTGCGCCTCGCGTTCGCGCTGGCCCGCGAGCGGGTCGCGGCGCACGAGCAGCATGTGGACCTGGCGCGCGTCGCCGCGCAGGATCTCGAAGATCAGATCGTCGAGGCGGACTTTTTCGCCGCGATGCGGCACGCGGCCGAAGTGATGCGTAACGAGCCCGCCGATCGTATCGACTTCCTCGTCCGAATAGTGCGTGCCGAAGGTCTCGTTGAACTGCTCGATCTCGGTCAGCGCGCGCACGCGGAAGCGCCCGTCCGGCGAGGCGATGATGTTGCCGCTTTCCTCGTCGAAATCGTATTCGTCCTCGATGTCGCCGACGATCTGCTCCAGCACGTCTTCGATCGTGATGAGGCCCGCCACGCCGCCGTATTCGTCGACGACCACCGCGAGGTGGTTGCGGTTCACGCGAAAGTCGTGCAGCAGCACGTTCAGGCGCTTCGACTCGGGGATGAACACGGCCGGGCGCAGCATGCCGCGCACGTCGAATTCTTCTTCGGCGTAGTAGCGCAGCAGGTCTTTCGCGAGCAGCACGCCGATGATGTTGTCGCGATTGCCCTCGTAGACCGGATAGCGCGAGTGCGCCTTTTCCAGCACGAACGGGATGAATTCGGATGGGTTGTCCGCGATGTTGATCGCGTCCATTTGCGCTCGCGGCACCATGATGTCGCGTGCGCACAGTTCCGACACCTGGAACACGCCTTCGATCATCGACAGCGAGTCGGCGTCGATCAGGTTGCGCTCGTGCGCGTCCTGCAGAATTTCCAGAAGTTCGGCGCGCGAGTCGGGCTCGGGCGAGATGAAATCGGTCAGGCGCTCGAGCAGCGAGCGCTTTTCCTGCGGTTTGTCGAGGGTGCGTCCGGTATGGCGTCGACTGGGATACGTGTCGTTCATGGTAGTGCGCCCGGCGAGACTGGGCGCGCTGTTGCAGAGCATTAAGGATACACCAGGCGCATGGCGAAACCGTGTCCCGCCGGGCCTGGCGCTGATTTGAAGCCGGGTGAAGCGGCCGCGCCGCGAGGGTGGGGCATGGGCTCATCCTAACCGATTACGTGTCGAAAAGCGCTTGCCGGCAAAAAAGTAACTCGCGCACGGGGACGGGCGAGAGCGGGCGGGATGGCTCGCGGCGCCGCTGGCGAGTCGTGCCTAGGGCCGGCCGGCGCTTCCCGGCTTCGGCTCTTTCAGTCTTACCGTCCCGTCGCCGCGCGCTCGGGCGCGGCCGGCTGCGGCATTTCATCGACCTCTCGCGCCTGACAGCGTGTGAGCAGCGCTTCGAGCGCGCGGTCGGGCATGCCGCTTTCGCGCAGCGCATGGACCGTGCGGCTCACGTAGTCGAGCGTCGTGCCGTAGCGGCCGCACGCGCAACCGAGCACGGTCCGGACGATGTCGTCGCGCAGCTTGCCGGTGTAGCTCGGTGCGTCGCGCCGCATCACGAAGGCGAGCGCGTCGACGCGCCGGCCGTCCGCGAGTACGCAGGGCAGCCAAGCGGGGCGGTACGAGCCCATCGGCATTTCGCGGCGCCACAGCGCTTCGAGATGCGGCATCGAGCCGGCGGCGGCGAGCCGGAATGCCACGCCAGTGCACGAGCCGCCGCGATCGAGCGCGAGCACGAGGCCCGGCTGCTCGGGCGTGCCGCGATTCACGCGCGACCATAGGTAGAGCCCGCGGTGATAGCCGTGCACCTTCGAGCGCAGCGCTTCGACGGTCGGCAGGCCCGGGTTCCAGATCAGCGAGCCATAGCCGAACAGCCACAGGTCGCTTTGGCGGTCCCAGCCGCGCAGCGTCGATTCGAGCGACGCGCGCAGTTCCTCGTCCGTCAGCAGCCGCGACTCGCCGAGCATCGGCGGGTAGTCCGGGCAGCGCACGGGGATATCGGCTTCGGGGGACGAGGTGCTCACGGTAGGGTTGGGTCGTGGATGGCGTGGGGAAGGGGCGGGAGTCGCAGAAGCCTATCGGTAAGGGTCCGGAAACCCGAGCTTACCGAGGATTTCGGTTTCGATCGCTTCCATTTCCTCGGCTTCTTCCTCGACTTCGTGGTCGTAGCCCTGGGCATGCAGCGTACCGTGCACGAGCAGATGCGCATAGTGCGCGACGAGCGGCTTGCCCTGCTCGGTGGCTTCCTTTTCAACTACCGGGCAGCACAGGATCAGATCGCCCGTGACCGGATCGTCTTCCGATTCGGCGTAGGCGAAGGTCAGCACATTGGTCGCGTAGTCCTTGCCGCGATAGGTGCGGTTCAGCGTGCGGCCTTCCTCGACGTCGACGAAACGCACGGTCAGTTCGCCGTCCGCGAAGAGCGCCGCCTTGATCCAGCTCGCAACGCTCGCGCGCGGCAGCAGCGCCTTGTGTTCCGGCCAGGCTTTGGCGGCGGGAAATTGCAGGTTCAACGTCAGTTTCGGGGAGCGGCTCATGCGGTCTCGGGTCGGGGCTTCGCGTTTGTTGTGGTGTTTCCTGCGGCGTTCGTTGTTGCGCTGGCGGTTGCGTGGGGCGTTACGCTCTTGGTGGCGTTCGTGGCGTTCGTGGCGTTCGTGGCGTTCGTGGCGTTCGTGGCGTTCGTGGCGTTCGCGATGGCAGCGGCTTCGAGCAGAGCGCGTCGCTCCGGTGGCGCCGCTCGGCGGCGCGGCTTACGCGGTCCGGTCAGCCACGCCGCCTATCCCGCGCAAGTGCCGCGCTTCAGCGCGAATCCAACGGAGCCGCCGATTTCTGCGCATGCGCATCGTACGCCTCCACAATGCGCGCGACCAGCGGATGGCGCACCACATCCGCGCTCGTGAAGCGCGTGAGCGCGATGCCGCGCACCTCCGAGAGCACCTGCTGCGCCTCGATCAGGCCGCTCTTGTGGCCGCGCGGCAGGTCGATCTGGGTCGTGTCGCCGGTGACGACGGCCTTCGAGCCGAAGCCGATCCGCGTGAGGAACATCTTCATCTGCTCGGGCGTGGTGTTCTGCGCCTCGTCGAGGATGATGAACGCGTGGTTCAGCGTGCGGCCGCGCATGTACGCGAGCGGTGCGATTTCGATCATCTGCCGCTCGAACATCTTCGCGGTCTTGTCGAAGCCGAGCAGGTCGTAGAGCGCATCGTAGAGCGGTCGCAGGTACGGATCGACCTTCTGCGCCAGATCGCCCGGCAAGAAGCCGAGCCGTTCGCCCGCCTCGACGGCCGGGCGCGTCAGCACGATGCGCTTGACCTGGTCGCGCTCGAGCGCGTCGACCGCGCAGGCCACCGCGAGGTAGGTCTTGCCGGTGCCGGCCGGGCCGACGCCGAAGGTGACGTCGTGCGAGACGATCTGCTTCAGATACTCGCGCTGCGCCGGCGTGCGGCCGCGCAGGTCCGCGCGCCGCGTGTAGAGCTTCGGGCCGTATTCCTGGAAGTCGTCGTCGCTCGCGTCGAGATCGGCGGGCTGGTCGAACGGATGATCGGGGTTGCCGGCGAAGCGCGGATCGGCCGTGTCGTCGCCATTGGCGCCGCCGTTGCCGTTCGGCCGATGGCGCGCCGGATGGCGCACTTCGACGAGCGCGAGCTGGATGTCGTCGACCGACAAAGGCTCGCGCGCGCTGTTGTAGAAGTTTTCGAGCGCCGTGAGCGCGAGCTTTGCGCCGCGTCCGCGAATCGTGATGCGATGGCCGCGGCGCTGCAGGGTCACGTCGAGCGCCTGCTCGATCTGCCGCAGATTTTCGTCGAGCGGTCCGCAGAGGTTGGCGAGCCGCGCGTTGTCTTCGCGCGGCGCGGTGAATTCCAGATGCTGCTGAGTGGTCTTCAAGGCGGTGAGTCGATCCTGTCGGTTGCGGTACTCGGAATGTCGGGTGGCGGCCGTTCAGTGCGTCAGTGCGTGGTCGCCGTGCGGTCGTCGTGAACCATCACGAGTTCGCCGCGCAGCGAGTGCGGGTACGCGTGCACGATCTTCACGTCGACCATCTGGCCGATCAACCGTGCGTGCGAGGCGACCGGCGCCGGGAAATTGACGACGCGGTTGTTCTCGGTGCGGCCCGCGAGCTCGTTCGGGTCCTTGCGCGCGGGGCGCTCGACCAGAATGCGCTCGACCTTGCCGACCATCGCGTCGCTGATGCGCTGCACGTTCTCTTCGATGGTCGCCTGCAGATGTTGCAGGCGTTTGAGTTTCACCTCGCGCGGCGTGTCGTCGTGCAGGTTCGCGGCCGGCGTGCCGGGACGCGGGCTGTAGATGAACGAGAAGCTCGTGTCGTACTTCATCTCGTCGACGAGCGCCATCATCTTCGCGAAGTCTTCCTCGGTCTCGCCGGGGAAGCCGACGATCATGTCCGTCGACAGCGACAGGTCCGGGCGGATCGCGCGCAGCTTGCGGATCACGGACTTGTATTCGAGCACGGTGTAGCCGCGCTTCATCGCCATCAGGATGCGGTCGGAGCCGTGCTGCACCGGCAGATGCAGGTGGCTCACGAGCTTCGGCACCTTCGCGTAGGTGTCGATCAGGCGCTGCGTGAATTCCTTCGGATGCGAGGTGGTGTAGCGAATCCGTTCGATGCCGGGGAGGTCCGCGACGTATTCGATCAGCGTCGCGAAGTCGGCGATCTCGCTTGAGCCCACGGTCAGCGCGCCACGGTATGCATTGACGTTCTGGCCGAGCAGCGTGACTTCGCGCACGCCCTGGTCGGCGAGACCGGCGATTTCGGTCAGCACGTCGTCGAGCGGACGCGACACTTCCTCGCCGCGCGTGTAGGGCACGACACAGTAGCTGCAGTACTTGCTGCAGCCTTCCATGATCGACACGAACGCGCTCGGGCCTTCGACGCGCGCCGGCGGCAGGTGGTCGAACTTCTCGATTTCGGGGAACGAAATATCGACCTGGGCGCGCCCGCTCACGCGGCGCTCGTCGATCATTTGCGGCAGGCGGTGCAGCGTTTGCGGCCCGAACACGATGTCGACGTACGGCGCGCGCGCGACGATCGACGCGCCTTCCTGGCTCGCCACGCAGCCGCCTACGCCGATAATCAGATCTGGATTCGCGTCCTTCAGCTCGCGCACGCGGCCGAGGTCGGAGAAGACTTTTTCCTGCGCTTTTTCGCGCACCGAGCAGGTGTTGAACAGGATCACGTCGGCGTCTTCCGGCGTGTCGGTCTTGACGAGTCCTTCAGCGGCACCGAGCACGTCGACCATCTTGTCGGAGTCGTACTCGTTCATCTGGCAGCCAAAGGTCTTTACATAAACTTTCTTGGTCATCGAATTTCGCCGGTCGCAGTGGTTAACCTGGGGGCGTCATAAAGGGTGGAGAGGGTTGCGCGGCGCGCCGGGCCACGCGTTCGGGCGCGCAAGCTGATGCGCAAGCGCCGCCGCAACGTAACTCACTATTATAGCCCTTCAGGGAGCACGGGTTTGGCCGCCGGCCGAGCGTTCCGGCGGCAGGCCCAGCAGGCTTTCCAGTTCGTCCGACACGAGCGCGAAACGCTCGGCGAGAAAATCGAGCAGCGCGCGCACGCGCGGCGCCATGAAGCGGTTGCGGTGATAGAGCGCGTGCAGCGGCGCGTCCGGATAGCGCCACTCGGGCAACAGCACCTTCAGTCCGTCGGCGCGCAGGTCCGCTTCCACGTCCCACATCGATTTGATCGCGATGCCGTAGCCGCGCAGCGCCCATTCGCGGGCGACCGCGCCGTCGTTGGTCTCGCGCGCGGCGTCGAGCGGCACCGTGTAGTGCTGCACTGCGTCGCCGCGCGTGAAGCGCCACTCGTTCGCCGGCCCGGACGCGGTGCCGAGCACGATGCAATCGAAACGGGCGAGGTCTTGCGGGTCCTTCGGCTCGCCCTTGCGCGCGATGTATGCCGGCGACGCGCACAGCACGCGCCGGTTCGGCGCGAGCTTGCGGGCGACCAGCGAGCTGTCCTGCGGCACGCCGAAGCGGATCGCGAGATCGATGTCTTCCTGCACGAGATTCGACAGCGAATCCGACAGCGTCAGCGCGAACTTCACGTCCGGATATCGCGCGTTGAATTCGTCGAGCCAGTGCAGCAGCAGGTTGCGGCCGAAGTCGGAGGTCGTCGAGATGCGCACCTTGCCGCGCACGACGCCTTGCCCTTCCTGCAAGGCCGCTTCGGCGTCGTCGAGCGATTGCAGCGCCTCGCGGCAGCAGTTCAGATAGAGCCGCCCCTCGTCGGTGAGCCGCAACTGGCGCGTGGTGCGCTCGAAGAGCCGCGCCTTCAGATGGCTTTCGAGCCTGGCGAGGCGCGCGCTTGCCGCGGCGGGCGTGAGGCCCATTCTGCGGCCCGCCGCCGACAGGCTGCCCTGCTGCGCCGCTTCGACGAAGAGGCGGATGTCGCCGAGATTGTCCATTGCCGATTTTCAAGCACGATTTGAAAATGTTTCAAATGCTACGCCAATTATCAAATCGGCTCCCTGCCCGGACAATGCGGCCTTGACTGAATTTCCCTCTTATCCGGAGCACCTCCATGCCCATTCCCTTACTCGCGCTGGCGATCAGCGCATTCGCGATCGGCACGACCGAATTCGTCATCATGGGCCTGTTGCCCGAGGTGGCGCGCGATCTCGCCGTGTCGATTCCGTCGGCGGGGCTGCTCGTGAGCGGCTACGCGCTCGGCGTCGCGGTCGGCGCGCCGCTGCTCGCGGTGGTCACGAGCAAGATGTCGCGCAAGCTGGCGCTGCAACTGCTGATGGGCGTGTTCATCGTCGGCAACGTGCTGTGCGCGGTCGCGCCCGATTATTCGGTGCTGATGGTCGCGCGCGTCGTGACCTCGTTCGCGCACGGCTCGTTCTTCGGCATCGGCGCGGTGGTCGCGGCCTCGCTCGTGCCGGCCGAGAAGCGCGCCAGCGCGATCGCGCTGATGTTCACGGGCCTCACGCTCGCGAACGTGCTCGGCGTGCCGTTCGGCACCTTCGTCGGCCAGCAGTTCGGCTGGCGCGCGACGTTCTGGATCGTTAGCGGACTCGGCGTGCTGTCGCTCGCGGGCATCGCGGCGCTCGTGCCGAACCGGCACGACAGCGGCCCGGCCGGCCTCGGCCACGAAGTGCGCGTGCTGAGGGACCCGCAGGTCTGGACCGCGCTCGCGATGACGGTGCTCGGCTTCGGCGGCGTGTTCGTCGTGTTCACCTATATCGCGCCGATCCTCGAACAGGTGAGCGGCTTCTCGCCGCGCGCCGTGACGCTGATTCTCGTGCTGTTCGGCGCGGGCCTGACGGTCGGCAACGTGGTCGGCGGCAAGCTCGCGGACCGCGCGCTGATGCCGTCGCTGATGGGCATTCTCGCCGCGCTCGCGGTGGTCATGGCGGTCTTCGCGCGCACCAGCCATTCGCAGGTCGCCGCGGCGGTCACGGTGTTCGTGTGGGGCATTGCCGCGTTCGCGACGGTGCCGCCGTTGCAGATGCGCGTGGTCGAGAAGGCGGCCGCCGCGCCGAATCTCGCCTCGACGCTGAACATCGGCGCATTCAACGTCGGCAATGCGGCAGGCGCGTGGCTCGGCGGCCTCGTGATCGCTCACGGCCATGCCCTCGATACCTTGCCGTGGGTCGCGGCGGCGGTCAGCGTGGCGGCGCTGCTGCTCACCTGGTTTGCCGCGCGCATGGATGCGCCGGTGCGCGCGGTCGCGCAGCGTGCGTGAACGGCTTGCCTCTGCAATGCTGATAACAGTGTGAAGATAACTTCGTTGGGCGCGGCACAGCGCGATGCTATCTTGCTTCCACTCAATGCTTTTGCGCCGCCCGGCGGCGCTCTGGAGGCCACTATGCATTCTCCGCTTGCGCTGGTTCGCGATCGCCCGGCCGATGCCGATGCGGTGCCGCGCGCAGCCGAACCGTTCGATGCGCTCGAGCAACTGGTCGGCGTGAATCTGGCCCGCCTGCGCGCCGAGCGCCAGCTTTCGCTCGATGCGCTAGCGCGCGCGTCCGGCGTGTCGCGCGCCATGCTCGCGCAGATCGAATCGGCGCGCAGCGTGCCGTCGATCAAGGTGCTGTGCAAGGTGGCGGCGGCGCTGAAGGTCTCGGTCGCGGCGTTTCTGCGGCGCCACGCGACGAACGGCTTCGAGCATCTGCCGGCCGAGCGCTCGGCGCGAGTCGTCAGCGCGAACGGGCGCTACTCGGCGCGGCCGCTGTATCCCGATACCGAGCCGGGCGCCGCCGAATTTCACGAGCTGCGCATCGCGCCGCTGCACACCGAGACGGGCACGCCGCGCGCGCCGGGCACGACCGTCAACCTCGTCGTCAGCGACGGCACGCTCGAAGTCAGCGTGCACGATCAACGCCAGCTGCTCGCGACCGGCGATGCGATCGTCTTCGATGCCGATCAGCCGCACAGCCTGCGCAATCCCGGCGACACCGAGGCGCGCGCGTTTCGCGTGACGCTGCGGGCGGAGACGCCGCCGCGCTGGGACGTGCCGGCCGTGGGCGCGGCGCGTGAGGAGGCCGCGCGCGAAGGCGTGCCGGGTTGAGGCTCGACGGCGCGCGGTTCGGACGCAGGTCGGGGCGCAGTCAGCGCGTCGCTGCAGGTCCAACGCCGCCAGTAGGGTCTTTGTGGGGCGCGCTGCAGTTCCGATGCGCCTGTTGTATGCTTCGCCGGCCGGTCGAACCGGCAATCAGTGCGTCTTCAGGGCGGGGTGCAATTCCCCACCGGCGGTAAGCCGTCAGCGCGAAAGCGCGAGTCGGTGAGCCCGCGAGCGCCCGCATCGAGCGGTCTTCAGCGTATCGAAGGCCGCGGCGGGGTCAGCAGATCTGGTGAGAAGCCAGAGCCGACGGTCACAGTCCGGATGGAAGAAGATGTGCAGATAGAGTCATGTGCGCTCCGCGCTGCCGCTGGTCGTTCTGGCGGCGCCGGTGGACGAGCGCCGCCTTCGTGCGGCGCCCGGCGGCGCGTTCGAGTCTGTTTGCAATGCCCTGAAACGTTTTTCGCCCAACTTTTGCGATGAGCGTTTCAACCATGTCCTTTGCTACTTTTCCCGCTCCGTCGACGATTGCCGAAGATGCTTTCGCCGATCTCCCGCTGCTCGCCACCGAAACCGTTCCGCCGCGTATCGCCGCCGCCTTGCAGGCGCTGCGCGAGGGCCGCGCCGTCGTTCTGCAGGACGACCACGACCGCGAGAACGAAGCCGATCTGATCGTCGCGGCCGAGCGTCTGTCGGTCCAAACGATGGCGCTCCTGATCCGCGAATGCAGCGGCATCGTCTGCCTGTGCCTGCCCGACGACACAATCCGCGCGCTCGAATTGCCGCCGATGGCCGTCAACAACGAAAGCCGTCACGGCACCGCGTTCACGGTGTCGATCGAGGCGCGCGAGGGTGTGAGCACGGGCGTGTCGGCGCAGGATCGCGTGACGACGATCCGCGCCGCGATTGCCGATACGGCGAAGCCCGCCGACATCGTGCGTCCGGGCCACGTGTTCCCGCTGCGGGCGATGCCCGGCGGCGTGCTCGCGCGGCGCGGCCATACCGAGGGCACGGTCGATCTCGCGATTCTCGCGGGCCTGAAGCCGGCCGGCGTGCTGTGCGAGTTGATGAACGCCGACGGCACGATGACGCGCGGCGCGGACGTCGAGCGCTTTGCCGCGCAACACGATTTGCCGATGCTGACGATCGCCGAACTCGTCGAGTTTCGCGAGGCGCTCGCGCAGGTGCGTGAGGGGGCGGTGCTCGAGGCCTGAAGGGGGCGGCGCGTTGTCGATCGATACTACGACTGCACGTCGCCAAACTCGCCGCGCATGCCCGCCGCGACCAGCCCAGGCAGTTCGTCCATGTGCTTCATGATGCGCGTCATGCCCATCGAGCGCAGCGCGTCCGCGTAGCCGTCGGGAATATGGCTCGCGCCGACGAACGCGATCGTTTTCATGCCTGCCGCGCGTGCCGCATTCAGACCCGCGACGCTGTCTTCGACGACGAGGCAGCGCGCCGGCTCGACACCGAGCGTTTTTGCCGCGAACAGATACACGTCGGGGTAGGGCTTGGGCCGCTCGACCTGCTCGGCGCTGAAAACCCGTTCGCCGAAAATCTGCTGCAGACCCGCGCGCCGCACCGAGGCGCTCACGCGCGTCATGCGGCTGTTCGACACGACCGCGGCCGGCAGCGTCACGCGTTGCAGCGCGTCGCGCACGCCGTGGATCGGACCCAGCGACGCGGCCAGCGCAAGCTCGATGTTGTGCTCGATCGTGTCGAGGAAGTTCGCGGGCAGTCTGACGTCGAACGATTGCTCGATGCCTTCGAGAAAGCGCGAGGTTTGCTGGCCGAACGCCGTTTTGACGACGGGCTCGAAGTCGATGCCGGGAAACGAGGCCGTCAGCGTTTCGAACATCACGCGATCGGCGATGACTTCGCTGTCGACGAGCACGCCGTCGCAGTCACAGATGAGGTGGTCGATCATGCCTGAAGAACGATAAGCGGAAAGCGCGCGGCCGGCGTTCTCGCCTGCCTGCGCGTCGGGATGGACAGCGCCATGATACGTGCTTTCCGGCGCGGTTCGTGGCTCATGGCTTATGGCGTATCGGCCCATGCCTTCGCCGCGCGGATCGCGCGCTGCCAGCCGTCGAGGCACGCCTTGACCTCGGCATGCGGCAGCGCGGGCGTGAAGCGGTGTTCGAGCTTCCACTGGCTTTGCAGTTCGTCGACATCTTTCCAGTAGCCGACCGCGAGACCGGCCAGATAGGCCGCGCCGAGCGCGGTCGTTTCCGGCACCTTCGGGCGCACCGCGTCGACGCCGAGAATGTCGGCCTGAAATTGCATCAGCAGATTGTTCGCGCAGGCGCCGCCGTCCACGCGCAGTTCGCCGATGCGGATGCCCGCGTCGGCTTCCATCGCCTTCAGCACGTCGAGCGATTGATAGGCGATCGAATCGAGCGCCGCGCGTGCGATATGCGCGGACGTCGTGCCGCGCGTCACGCCGAACAGCGTGCCGCGCGCATGCGCGTTCCAGTGCGGCGCGCCGAGGCCGGCGAAGGCGGGCACGAGGTACACGCCGTCGCAATGCGGCACGCCGCGCGCGAGCGTTTCGATCTCCGCCGCGTTCCTGATGATGCCGAGGCCGTCGCGCAGCCACTGCACGACCGCGCCGCCGATGAAGATGCTGCCTTCGAGCGCGTAGTCGATCCGCTCGCCGATCTGCCAGGCGAGCGTCGTGACGAGATTGTTCTGCGATTCGATCGGCTTGTCGCCGGTGTTCATCATCAGAAAGCAGCCGGTGCCGTAGGTGTTCTTGACCATGCCCGACTCGGTGCACATCTGCCCGAACAGCGCGGCCTGCTGGTCGCCGGCGATGCCCGCGAGCGGAATATTCGAGGCGAACACCGTGGTCACGGTCGGCCCGTACACCTGTGACGACGGCCGCACCTCGGGCAGCATGCTGCGCGGAATGTCGAGCGCGGCGAGCAGTTCGTCGTCCCACTGCAGCGTGTGGATGTTGAAGAGCATCGTGCGCGACGCGTTGGTCACGTCGGTGATGTGCAGCGCGCCCTTCGTGAAATTCCACACGAGCCAGCTGTCGACGGTGCCGAACGCGAGCCGGCCCTGGCGCGCTTTTTCGCGCGCGCCTTCGACGTTGTCGAGAATCCAGCGGATTTTCGTCGCCGAGAAGTACGAGTCGATCGGCAGACCGGTTTTCGCGCGCACGCTCGGTTCGAGCCCCTGGGCCTTCAGTGCGTCGCAGAAGTCGGCGGCGCGGTGGTCCTGCCAGACGATCGCGTTGTAGATCGGCTGGCCGGTCTGGCGATCCCACACGATGGTGGTTTCGCGCTGGTTGGTGATGCCGATCGCCGCGATCGACGCGCCGTTCAGGCCCGCGCGCGTGACGGCCTCGGCTGCGACGCCGGCCTGGGTCGACCAGATTTCCTGCGGATCGTGCTCGACCCAGCCCGGATGCGGATAGATCTGCCGGAATTCTTTCTGCGCGATCGACACGACGTTGCCGCGCCGGTCGAACAGCATCGCGCGCGAGCTGGTGGTGCCTTGGTCAAGCGCGAGGACGTACTGATCCTGCATTGTCTCTTCTCCATGGGTATGGCGGATCGCCGGGTTGCCGGCCGGCGATCGGAGCGGCCAGGTTGCGGCGTGTCGTCGCGAGCGCGCTGCAATCGTGTGTTGCAGTAGTGTGATGGCGCGTGACGGTCTCGTCCAGCCGGCCTGGGTTCTCGCCGTGCGTGCCGCCTGTGTCTCACATGCCTGTTGTCTTACGCGCTTTGCTGCACGGGTTCGCTCGCGAACCACGCGTCGATGTCGCGCGTGACCTGGTCGAGCGTGCCCGGCGCGACGTGCAGCCCGAGTTTCGAGCGTCGCCACAGCACGTCCTGCGCGCTGCGCGCCCATTCGACATCGCGCAGATAGCTCAGCTCGGCTTCGTAAAGACCCGGCGCGAATTCGCGGCCGAGATCGGCGAGCGCGCGGGCGTCGCCGAGCACGCGATTCGCGCGCGTGCCGTATGCGCGCGCGAGGCGATGCGCGAGCGCCGCCGGCAGCCACGCATGGGTGCGGCTGAACTCGCCGAGGAAGCGGTTGAAGTTCGCCTGCGCGATATCGCCACCGGGCAGCGACGCGCCGACGGTCCACGCGGGCACCTCGTGCTGCAGGGCTTGCGCGAGCGTATCGACGGCCTGCTCGGCGAGCTTGCGAAACGTCGTGATCTTGCCGCCGAACACCGACAGCAGCGGCGCTTCGTCCGCCGGTGCGTCGAGTTCGAGCGAGTAGTCGCGCGTGACCGCCGAGGGGTTGTCCGCGTTTTCGTCCTCAAGCAGCGGGCGCACGCCCGAGTAGGTCCAGCGCACGTCGGCCGGCGAGATTTTCTGCTTGAAATAGCGGTTGATCGAATCGCAAAGGTACTGCGTTTCGTGGGCGTCGATCGCGACCTGCGACGGGTCGCCGCGATATTCGAGGTCGGTCGTGCCGATCAGCGTGTAGTCGTGTTCGTACGGGATCGCGAAGATGATCCGCTTGTCCGGGTTCTGGAAGATGTACGCGTGATCGTGCTCGAACAGCCGCCGCGTGACGATGTGGCTGCCCTTGACGAGCCTCACGCTATGCGACGCGGGGCGGCCGAGCGCGCCCTTCAGCAGTTCGCCGACCCACGGGCCCGCCGCGTTGGCGACGGCCGCCGCGCGCACGTCGAGCGTCGTGCCGTCCGCGCGCTGTAGCTGCGCGCGCCATTCGCCGCCCGCGCGCACCGCGCTGACGAGCTTCGTGCGCGTGAGGATGGTCGCGCCGTGCTCGTGCGCATCGAGCGCGTTCAGCACGACGAGGCGCGCGTCGTTGACCCAGCCGTCCGAATACACGAAACCGCGCTTGATCGAATCGACGAGCGGCGCGCCGGCCGGGTGCCGGTGCATCGCGATGCCGCGCGAGCCGGGCAGCAGTTCGCGCTTCGCCAGATGGTCGTAGAGAAACAGGCCCGCGCGGATCAGCCACGCTGGGCGCAGATCGGGCATGTGCGGCATCACGAAGCGCAGCGGCCACATGATGTGCGGCGCCGCGCGCAGCAGCGTTTCGCGCTCCTGCAACGCCTTGCGCACGAGCCCGAACTCGCGGTATTCGAGGTAGCGCAGGCCGCCGTGAATCAGCTTCGTACTCGCCGACGACGTATGCGCGGCCAGATCGTCCTGTTCGCACAGCAGCACCGACAGGCCGCGCCCGGCCGCGTCGCGCGCGATGCCGGCACCGTTGATCCCGCCGCCCACGACGAGCAAATCGTATTTCGAGCCTTGCGCCACCGCTGAGTCCCCTGGGTCGAATCTTGAAAGGAGGTTGGAAAACTAATCGAACCAATGATGTTCGTTTTCGAACTTTAATGAACATATTCGAAAAAGTAAAGTTCGTTTATCCGATCGAGACCTGGCCGGATGGCCGGAGGAGTGGCGCAACGCTCGGCCACGGAAGATACTCTCGACAGCAGCCACTTTGAGGTGATTTGAATGCGTGGACTTTTCATGATCGGCGCCGCGGCGCTTCTGGCGGGGTGCGTGAGTTCGCCGAGCCTGGAGGGAACGAGGGGAGCGCCTTCGTTCGAGGCGTTGCAGCAGATGTGCTCGCCGCAAACGGTCGATTACGGCAGCGACGCCCAGTCCGTCTATACGACGTTTTTCGATGCGTACGTCGCGAACCGGCGCGGCCGGCTCTCGAAGAACGATTTCTGCGCGTTCCAGGCGTCGATCGCGCAGCGCCACGCGAGCGAGGGGATGAGCGGCGACCCGAAGGTGCGCAATCAGTGGGTCCAGTTCTTTGCGGAGCAGCGCGCGAAGGCGATCAGCTGGCGCGCGGCGGTCGATCCGACACTGCGCAACGGTTAAGGCGCGGGCCAACTGCTCGCGAGCTCACGTGCTTACCTGCTCACGTGTGTTGAGGCAGGGCGCCGCGCCATAGCATGCGCAGAATCTGTGCGAATACCGCTTCGCGCGAAGGTTCGTCCGCTGGTTGACTTGTCGCGGCGGCCGAATCGGCTTGCCGTGCCGCCGGCAACGGTAGCTGACCGGCGAGCGCGAGCATCGTGAAGCCGTGCAGGCTTGTCCAGTACGCGTAGCCGATCAGTTGCGGATCGCCTTCCAGAATTCCCGCCGCGACGAGCTGCTCGAAATGCGCGCCGAGCAGCCGCCATGCGCGCTGCGACGCGGCGGTCAGTTCGGGGTAAGCGCCTTGCTGCGGCACCTGGTCGAACATCAGGCGATACGCGTGCGGCTCGTCGAGCGCGAACGCGACGTAGGCTTCGCTGACCGCCGAGTGATCGGCGGCGGGGGCGTCCGCGGGGATGCTTTGTGCCGCCGCTTCGAGACGCGCCGCGAAGCGATTGAACGCGGCGGCGCGGACCATCGCGAGAATTTCGTTCTTGTCGCGGAAGTAGCGGTAGGGGGTCATGGCGCTGCAGCCGAGCTCCTTTGCCAGCTCGCGCATCGTCACGCCCTGCGCGCCGCGTGTCGCGAACGCGCTTTCGGCAACACGTCGCATCGCTTCGCGAAACTGCTGGATGTCTTCGGGGGAGAGCGTCTTGGGCATGCGCGAGGGTCGGAAGTCCGTCGCGTCAATTTACTGTGTAAAGGATTCGCACACAAGAAAGGGCCGCGAAGCGGCCCGCTGTCATGCTCATCGAACGACGCGCCAGTGCAATGCCGGTGCGAACGAACCCGAAGGCGGTGCGCTCCGCGATCGTTATGCGAGAAGCTGGCGAAAAAGCGCTGGCGGAAAATGTCTCAGGAAGACCGCTTGATGGCCCGCAATGCGTTGTTGCCGGTTTCCGTCACGCGCCACCGTTCGTTGCCCGATGCGAGGCGTTCGAGTTGCACCAGTTGGCGTTCGAGCAATGCATCGAGTTCTTCACGGTCCATATCGACCTGGTTGGGGGCGTCCTTGACGAGCAACAACGTGGCGAATTCATGCGGACTCAGCATCGTTCTCTCCATGTCAGGCAATCGCGGACAGCCTTGCAGGCAACCGGCACGGCCGGTCGGGTCCGCTAAAAGGATCAGGGCGGGAAGTACGGCTTATACGACAGATTCAATCGCCGACGCCGCGCGAAGCGCGCAACGAAGGCCGGGGAACTGGAGTGTAGTCAACCACCTGTGAAACACCAACCCGGCCCCCGTAAATTTTCCCTTTGACAATTGGGCCACCGGGAGGCGGTCGGCGAGAGCCGCCAGATTCTTGATTTCACTCGAAGTTTTGCGTGCGCCGCAGCATGGCGGAGAACGCCTGGCGCGAGCGGACCTTACCCGGCGATATAGACCTGGCAGTTGGTGGCGGTGAGCGTCTCGGCCATGTCCGCGGGCGGGGCGGCGTCGGTGAACAGCGCGTCGATCTGGTCGAGATGTCCCTGGCGAACCAGCGCCGGGCGGCCGAATTTGGAGTGGTCGGCGGCGAGGAACACGGTGCGCGCGTGCTCGATGATCGCCTCGGCGACGCGCACTTCGCGCGTGTCGAAGTCGCGCAGCGTGCCGTCGGTTTCGATGCTCGACGTACCGATGATCGCGAAATCGACCTTGAACTGGCGGATGAAGTCGATCGCCAGCTCGCCGACGATGCCCTTGTCCCACGGCCGCACGATGCCGCCCGTCACGAGCACCTCGCAATCGGGATAGCCGCTCATCATGCTGGCGACGTTCAGATTGTTCGTAATCACGCGCAAGCCGCGATGCCGGTTGAGCGCGCGCGCGATTTCTTCGGTGGTCGTGCCGAGATTGATGAAGAGCGACGCCTGATCGGGAATGTGAGTGGCCACTAGCGTTGCGATGCGCCGTTTCTCCTCATGGAACATGCGCTGGCGCGCCGTGTACGAGACGTTCTCGGAGCTGGTCGGCAGGCTCGCTCCGCCATGATAGCGGCGCAGCAGGTTCATGTCGGCGAGCCAGTTCACGTCGCGGCGGATCGTCTGCGGTGTCACGTTGAAATGACTCGCGAGGTCGTCCACGGTGACGAAGCCGTCGCGTTGCACCCACTCCAGCAATTCCTGTTGCCGGGCGTTGAGAGTCAGGCGGGGGTCTCGTGTCATGTGTCGCGTATCGTGGATGGGGTGGCGGCGTGGCCGGCGCGTGGTCGAGGCCGGCCGCCCGTGGGCGGGGTGCGGCTATTGTAAGACCATCGGGCCTGTTGTCCGCCAACCCGCGCAATCCGCATGGGCGCGCTGCTGAAGCTCGGCACCGGCTTCGAGCACCCATTCAGGCGAATTACGCATTTATTCATTTGATAAATGAATTTGTTTTTTGGGCCCGTTCGCGCTGCAATCCGGAGTTCCCCGTTTTACCTGCTTTACAACTTTTCCCATGAGGCCCAGCGACTTTTCGCGCCGGGCCGCGCTTTCGAGAGTGTTCGACATGACTGGCTTCAGTAACTGGCACAACCCCTATCCGACGCAACGTTTGCCCGTATTCGCACGCAACATCGTGTCGACCTCTCATCCGCTCGCCGCGCAGGCCGGGCTGCGCATGCTGTGGAAGGGCGGCAATGCCGTCGACGCGGCGATCGCCGCCGCCGCCGCGATCACGGTGGTCGAGCCGGTGTCGTGCGGCCTCGGCGGCGATGCGTTCGCGCTCGTGTGGGACGGCAAGAAGCTGCACGGCCTGAACGCCTCGGGCGTGTCGCCGGCCGCGTGGAACGTCGATTACTTCAAGCGCAAATACGGCGAGGTGAACGGCCTCGCGAAGCAGCCCAAGCGCGGCTGGGACGCGGTCACGGTGCCGGGCGTGATCGCCGGCTGGGAAGCGCTGCACCAGAAGTTCGGCAAGCTGCCGTTCGCAGACCTGATGGAGCCGGCCATCGAGATCGCCGAGCGCGGTCACGCGGTGGCGAGCATCGTCGCCTACAAGTGGGCGGCCGCCGTGCCGGAGCTGAAGGACCTGCCCGGCTTCGCGCAGACCTTCATGCCGCACGGCCGCGCGCCTGAAGTCAGCGAACTGGTGCGCCTGCCCGGTCACGCGAAGACGCTGCGCCTGCTCGCCGAGCAGGGCCCGCGCGCGTACTACGAAGGCGAGATCGCCGAGCGCATCGCCGCGTTCGCGCGTGAGGGCGGTGCCGCGCTGACCGCCGACGATCTGCGCAACTACCGCGCGGACTGGGTCGAGCCGATCGGCAAGGACTATCGCGGCTACACCGTGCACGAGATTCCGCCGAACGGGCAGGGCATCGCCGCGCTGGTGGCACTCGGCATCCTCGAAAAGTTCGACGTGAAGTCGCTGAAGGTGGACAGCGTCGAGTCGCAGCATCTGCAGATCGAAGCGATGAAGCTCGCGTTCGCCGACCTGTATCGCTACGTGGCCGACCCGCGTTCGATGGACGTCACGCCGGAGCAGATGCTCGACGACGCCTACCTGACTTCGCGCGCGAAGCTGATCGATCCGAAGCGCGCGACGCATTTCGACTTCGGCATGCCGAAGGCGGGCGGCACGATCTACATGTCGGCCGCGGACGAGAACGGCATGATGGTCAGCTTCATCCAGTCGAACTACATGGGTTTCGGCTCGGGCATCGTCGTGCCGGACACCGGCATCGCGCTGCAGAACCGCGGCTGCGGCTTCTCGATGGACCCGAAATCGCCGAACGTCGTCGAGGGCGGCAAGCGGCCGTTCCATACGATCATCCCGGCGTTCCTCACGCAGCAGGTGAACGGCCAGCAGGAAGCGGTGATGAGTTTCGGCGTGATGGGTGGCGACATGCAGCCGCAGGGCCATCTGCAAACGGTGGTGCGCATGCTCGACTACGGCCAGCAGCCGCAGGCCGCGTGCGATGCGCCGCGCTGGAAGGTCAACCGTGACTTCACGGTCGACATCGAGTCGACGCTCGATCCGAAGACGACCGAGGGTTTGCAGAAGCTCGGCCACACGCTCAAGTCGGTCGACGATCCGTATATGGACTTCGGCTCCGGCCAGTTCATCTGGAAGCTCGATCGCAACGAGCCGGAGCGCGGCTATGTCGCGGCCAGCGACAGCCGGCGCGACGGGCTCGCCGCAGGTTTCTGAAGCAAGGGCTTCGAGCTGCGGCGCCGTGGCTCGAAGCCGGATTCGGGAACCGCTTCGACAGGATGCGCGGCGCTTCGTACGCCGCGCCCGTCCATGCCGGGCGCGTCGCCGCTGAACGGCATGGGCCGTGTGAGCGCCGTGCCGCTCGCGCAGGCGTGGGCATGCTCGTGCAAGCGGCGCCGCACGCACCCCGGAATCACGTATCACGTATCAGACCGGCAGGAGACCCCCATGAACCATCCCGCATCGCGTTCCGCGAGCGTATCCCCTCATGTATCGCCCGCGCCGCTTTCGAAGGCCATGGTGCGGCGTATCGTATTTTCGTCGTCGATCGGCAACGCGCTCGAGTGGTTCGACTTCCTCGTCTACGGCTACTTCGCGACGATCATCGCGAAACAGTTCTTCCCGTTGCACGACGAGTGGCTCTCGACGCTGCTGGCCATCGCCACGTTCGGCATCTCGTTCCTGATGCGCCCGCTCGGCGCGGTCGTGCTCGGCCTGTACGGCGATCGCAAGGGCCGCAAGGCGGCGCTCACGCTCGCCATCGCCTTGATGATGGTCGGCACCTTCACGATGGCGGTGATGCCGCCGTTTTCGTCGATCGGACTCGCGGCGCCGTTGCTGGTGCTGCTCGCGCGGCTCGTGCAGGGCTTCGCGGTGGGCGGCGAATTCGGCAGCGCGACGGCCTTCATGGTCGAGCACAGCGCGTCGCGGCGCGGCTATTACGCGAGCTGGCAGTTCGCGAGCCAGGGCCTCGCGGCGATTGCCGCGGCCACCTTCGGCTCGCTGCTGACCGCCTGGCTGCCGGCCGAACACCTCAATAGCTGGGGCTGGCGCGTGCCGTTCGTGTTCGGCTTGCTGGTCGGTCCGGTGGGCTATTACATCCGCTCGCATCTCGACGAGACGCCCGAATTTCTCGCGCTGCGTGAAGAGCGAGAAGCGGAACGTGAAGCTCGCGAGGCGGCCGGCGAACGCAAGGCCGTCGATACGAGCAAGGATGCGTCGTTCGCGAATCAGTGGGTCAACCTGTTGCTCGCGATCGGCATCGTTGCTCAATCGACGGTCGGCGTGTACGTGTTGCAGCTTTATATGCCGCTTTATGCGGTCAAGCAGTTGCATATGGCGGCGGCCGTGTCGTTCGGCGTGGTCGTGCTGAACGGCGGCATGCAGTTCATCTTTTCGCCGGTCATGGGCGCGCTGTCCGATCGCATCGGCCGGATTCGCATCATGCTGACCACGTCGATCCTGATGGGGCTGCTGATCTATCCGATGTTCGCGTGGCTGCAGTTTCATCCGACGATCGGCTGGCTGCTGTTGCTGCAAGGCGTCGCCGGTATTTTCAAGGCCGCCTATTCGGGGCCGATGCCCGCGTTGATGTCGGAGATTTTCCCGACCCAGGTTCGTTCGACGGGGCTTTCGATCGGTTACAGCATCGGCGTGACGATCTTCGGCGGCTTTGCGCCGACCATCGTCGAGACCTTCATTCATCTGACCGGCGACAAGCTCGCGCCGAGCTACTACGTGCTGCTCGCGGCGGTGTTGTCGGGGGTGTCGCTCATCATCGTGGCGCTGCGCATGCGCCGCATGCGTCCGGCTCAGGCCGGCGTGCTGCCCGCCTGAGTGCGCCGCAACACGCCGCAACCGGCAGGCGCGCGGCCGCCATCGATGCCGCGGCGCGCCAGCCTTTGCCGGTTGGACCGATCCCTCGGCTTTCGTATGCGGACTGAAATGTGCCGAAAGCCAACTCCTCGAAGCCGGCTCGTCGAGCCGGTTTTTTTCGCTCCCCGCCCGCCGCTTTAACCTGCTGGAATATTTCGCCTATCTGCGAAGCGGAACTGCGGCGGTGCGGCATGGTCTGTGCAGAGTACTCTTCATGGAGCGCTGCATAGTCGCTTAACACCGGCTAACATGCAGAGTACAAGAGCCCAACTCTAATTCACGGCGTTGTATCCGACACGGCATCACGGCGAGCGCGGGGCGGTTGCGAGCAGGCTCCACGAGTCGGTACGGCATTCGGAGCAAGACACGATGCACACAGAGCTGAACCATGTCATGCCCTGGCGGATCGAGGACATCGACCTTACCCGCATCGACCGGCAGAAGGCCTCCGCGAACGAAGACCTGCTGTTGCTGCTGTGCGCGGCTTCGTTTATCGAAAGCGGCACCGACCTCTACACCAGCAATCTCAGTACCTTCTTCAACGACGATCCCGAAGTCTCGGCCTGGCTCAACAACGAGTGGGAGCCCGAGGAAATGCAGCATGGCCGCTCGCTGAAGACCTATATCGGCTACGTGTGGCCCGAATTCGACTGGGACACCGCGTTTCGCAACTTCATGGCCGAATACTCGCTGACCTGCTCGGTCGAGGATTTCGAAAAGACCCGCGCGCTCGAAATGGTCGCGCGTTGCGTGGTCGAAACCGGCACGGCGACGCTGTATCGCGCGATCAACGAATGCTCGGACGAGCCGGTGCTCAAGCAGATCACCGACAACATCCGCACCGACGAAGTCCGGCATTACAAGCACTTTTTCAAGTATTTCAAGAAGTACAACAGGATCGAAGGCAATGGTCGTCTCGCGGTGCTCGGTGCGCTGATGCGCCGCGTGATGGAGATCAAGAACGAGGATTCGGAGATCGCGCTGCGGCATGTGTTTGCGATCCGCTATCCTGAGCGCGTGCACGATTCCGCGTATAACCGCGAGCGTGCGGCGCGCATCAACACCCTGGTGCGGCGCAATCTGTCGGCCGACATGTGCGTGAAGATGCTGCTCAAGCCGCTCGATCTGCCGGCACGCATTCAGCCGGGCGTGCATTATCCGCTCGCGAAGATCACGCAGCACGTGTTCTTCCGCTGATCCGGCGGCGCGCCGGTTTTTGCGCTGACGTTGCGTTAATAACCGTGCGCTGACCTCGCGACGAACTCGGCGCGGCGACGAGGCGAGGCTCGCTCACGCGGGCCTCGTTCTTTTCGCGGTATTCGCAGTATTCGCAGCATTCGCGGCATTCGCGGCATGATGGAGCCTTGTCCATTTCAACCTGACCGACCGCATGAGCGATTCTTCCGCATCTACCCCGGCGCCCGCGCGTCCGCTCGAACAGAATGTGTTCGATGAATGGCCCGACGCCGTGCGCGCGTTGTTCGATGGTTCGTCGATCGGCGGCAAGAGCGGCTTTACCGCTTCGCTGCTCACCGTCGATGCGAACGGCCACGTGCGCACGTCCTTGCTGAGCGTCGGCGAACTCTATGCGCCCGATGCGCGCACGCTGTGCATCGCGTTATGGCCGCAGGCGCGAGCGACGCGCGCAATCGCGCAAAGCGGCCGCGCGACGCTCAGCTTTGTCTGCGACGCGGCGTTCTATCAGGTGCAGTTGCGTGTCGCACCGCTGGCGAGCGCGGTCGGCGACGACAGCGGCCTCGTCTATCTGCTCGGTTCGATCGACACAGGGGAAGCGCAGAGCGTGCGTTATGCGCGCCTCACGGGCGGCATCACGTTCGAACTGGAAGGGGGCGGAAGGGAAGTACTCGACCGGTGGGAGAAGCAGGTCGAGCATTTGAAACGGGCCGCTGCCGCGACCCGCCGTTAGTTCAAGCCGTTGGTCCGCGCTGTTAGTCCTCGCCGTTAGTCGCTCACCGAGGCGCTGACGGCTGGCGAAACGACGGCTTCAAAGGCCGCGGAATCCCACGAGCTTCGACAGAGGCTCAACGGCCCAGAGGCTCAGCGGCCGCGCTCACCATTGCGCGGCGGCTGGGCGCCACGCGGTGCATCGTTGCGCGGCTTCGCGCCGCCGCCGAGCAACGCGCCCGGGTTGCTGTTGTGCGAGCGATTGCCTTGCGGTTTGCGCGGCGCGTGATGTGCTGCCACACCGTCATGCGCAGCCGCGCGCGGCCGGTCGTCGTGACGTTGCGCGTCGCGTCGCGGCTGGCCGCCGTTGCCGGCTGGCTTCGCGCCTTGCGGGCGCGGCGACGGCTGACCATTCGACGCGCGCTGTCCCGAGCGTTGCCCCGAACCTTGCCCCGGTTTTGCCGAAGCCGCAGCGGATGCCGAGCGCGCATTGGCGCCTGCAGCCGCATTCGCGTTGCCACCTTCGCGCCGTCCGGCGCCTTGCCCCTGACGCGGTGAGCGGCCGCCACCGCCCTGGCTACGACGCTGAATCGGCTCGGGCTTCGCGTTCGGGTCCGGCTCGAATCCGGCGATCACTTCCTGCGGCACCGGACGCTTGATGAGCTTCTCGATGTCCTTCAGCAACTGCAATTCATCGACGCATACGAGCGACACCGCCTCGCCCGTCGCGCCCGCGCGGCCCGTGCGGCCGATGCGGTGCACGTAATCTTCCGGCACGTTCGGCAGATCGAAGTTGACCACGTGCGGCAGCTGATCGATATCGATGCCGCGTGCGGCGATGTCGGTCGCGACCAGCACCTGCAGCGTGCCGTCCTTGAACTCGGCGAGCGCGCGCGTGCGCGCCGACTGGCTCTTGTTGCCGTGAATCGCGAGCGCGCTGATGCCGTCCTTCGTCAACTGCTCGGCAAGGCGGTTCGCGCCGTGCTTGGTGCGCGTGAACACGAGCACCTGGAACCAGTTGTGCTGACGGATCAGATGCGTGAGCAGGTCGCGCTTGCGGTCGCGATCGACCGGGTGAATCTTCTGCGCGACCGTTTCGGCCGTCGTATTGCGGCGCGCGACTTCGATCAGCGCCGGCGAGTCGAGCAGGCTGTCGGCGAGTGCCTTGATCTCGTCGGAGAAGGTGGCCGAGAACAGCAGGTTCTGGCGCTTCGGCGGCAGCTTCGCGAGCACGCGCTTGATGTCGTGGATGAAGCCCATGTCGAGCATGCGGTCCGCTTCGTCGAGCACGAGAATCTCGAGATGCGACAGGTCGATGGTCTTCTGCTGCATGTGATCGAGCAGACGGCCCGGCGTCGCGACGACGATATCGACGCCGCGCTTCAACGCATCGATCTGCGGATTGATGCCGACGCCGCCGAACATCACGGTCGACTTCAGCTTCAGGTATTTGCCGTACGCGCGCACGCTTTCTTCGACCTGAGCGGCGAGTTCGCGCGTCGGCGTGAGGATCAGCGCGCGGATCACGCGCTTGCCGCCGGCGGCCGGCGGCATCGATTGCAGACGCTGCAGGATCGGCAGCGTGAAGCCGGCGGTCTTGCCGGTGCCGGTTTGCGCGCCGGCGAGCAGATCGCCGCCGTTGAGCACGGCGGGGATCGCCTGGGTCTGGATCGGGGTCGGGCTGGTATAGCCGAGTTCGTTGACAGCGCGGACCAGCGGTTCGGACAAGCCGAGGGAATCAAAAGACATAAAAGCTCTTTGCAATGCAGTTTCGCGAACGGCGCCAATGGGAACCCATGCGGCATGAACCCGCCGGCAAGGCGTGTGCGAGGCCGAAGCCCGGTTCCGTTCACGGAGAAATCGGCGGCACGTTCAAAGATGTGCCGAATGTTTCGACGCGCTATGCAGACACGTCGACTGGCCTTAAGTTGCAATTCGTCGCCGTGGAGTGTCACGCGACATAGCGCGCGACACTGACGAATTGACACAGACTGCCCGCCAGTACGAACAGGTGCCAGATACCATGTCCGTGGCGGATGCGCTCGTCGTTGATGAAGAAATAGATACCGGCGCTATAGATGACGCCGCCGGCCACGAGCCATGCGGTCCCCGCGGCCGGCAACGCCTGCACCAGCGGGCGGACGGCTACGAGCGCGAGCCATCCCATCAACACGTACAACACCATCGACACGCTGCGGGTACGGCGCCCGAGCGTCAGTTCCTGCACGATGCCGAGAGCGGCAAGCCCCCAGCTTACCCCGAATAGCGACCAGCCCCACGGCCCGCGCAACGTGACGAGCGTGAAAGGGGTGTAGCTGCCGGCGATCAGCAGGTAGATCGCCGAATGATCGCATTTCTGCAGAATCGCCTTCAGACGCGGATGGCTTACGCTGTGATAGAGCGTCGAGATCGCATACAGCACGAACAGCATCGCACCGTACACGCTGAAGCTGACCACCTTGTACGCGTCGTCGGCGAGCACGCCCATCGTGACGAGCGCCGCCAGCCCCACCACCGACAGCACGGCGCCGACGAGATGGGTAATGCTGTTGAAACGCTCACCGACAGGCACGACTCTTTTCTCCCATGCGGTTTCACGAGGGCAGACACAACCGCAAATGCGCCCACATGATACCGGTCCTGAAAAACGAAGGGCGCGGCCGCGAATTTCGCAGGCCGCGCCCGGGGTGCGACGAACGCTGCTTAGTCGAGCGGCGCCGAACGCAGATCGGCCACCTGCTGCGGCGACACGGCGGTGCCGTGGTTGCCCCAGGACATACGGATGTACGTCACGACGGCCGCGACTTCCTGATTCGACAGCGCCTGCGCAAACGGTGGCATGCCATACGGATGCGGGTTCGCTTCCGTGCTCGGCGGATAACCGCCGTTCAGCACCATGCGGATCGGGTTGACTGCCGACGGCATCTGGATCGACGGGTTGTTCGCGAGCGGCGGGAACGCCGGCGGCTGGCCGAGACCATTTTCCGCGTGGCACTTCGCGCAGTTGTCAACGTAGATCTTCTGGCCTTGCTTCAACAGTTCGCCACCGAACTTTTCCGAGGTTTCGAGCTGCAGCGGTTCCGGTGCGTCGCTCTTCTGCGGAATCGTCTTCAGGTACGTCGCCATCGCGTTGATATCTTCGGTCGACAGATACTGCAGGCTGTTGTGCACCACTTCGGCCATCGGACCGAACACCGCGCCGCGGTTCGACACACCGGTCTTCAGCAGGCTGGCGATGTCCTGCAGGTCCCAGTCACCGAGGCCGGCTTCCTTGTTCGACGTCAGCGACGGCGCATACCAGTTCTGCAGCGGAATCAGACCGCCCGCGAACGCCGCCGAATTGACCGGGCCGCCCATCGCGTTGATCGAGGTGTGGCACATGCCGCAGTGGCCGAGGCCTTCGACCAGATACGCGCCGCGGTTCCACTCGACCGACTTGGTCGGGTCCGGCTTGAACTCGCCTTCACGGAAGAACAGCGTGCGCCAGCCAATCAGCATGTTGCGCTGGTTGAACGGGAATTTCAGTTCGTGCGGACGGCTCGGCACGTTGACCGGCGCGACCGAGCGCAGGTACGCGTAGATCGCGTCCGCGTCGGCGCGCGTGACCTTCGTGTAGCTCGTGAACGGGAAGCCCGGATAGAGCAGGCTGCCGTCCTTCGAGCGGCCCGTGTGCATCGCGCGATAGAAGTCGTCCTGGGTCCACTTGCCGATGCCGTACTGGTCGTCCGGCGTGATGTTCGGCGTGAACATCGTGCCGAACGGCGTCGCCATCGGCAGGCCGCCGGCGAACGGCTTGCCGCCGCGCACCGTGTGGCAGGCGATACAGTCGCCGGCGCGGGCGAGGTACTCGCCCTTCTTGATCAGTTCGGCCTGGTCGGTGGGCGTGGCCGCCACGGCCGAGCCGTTATGCAGGTTGTCGCCACCCGACCAGAGGACGGGAACGAGTGCGGCAGCCGCAGCCACGACGACTGCCGAGAGGGCGAACAAAGACTTGCGTTTCATTTGAGTGTCTCTCCCGGCGCCTTATTGCGGTTCGCTGCCGCAGGCAAGCGGAGTCTTCAAGGAGCGGGCCGGAGCCGGCACGGGGTTTTGCGGAGCCTTTTGCATCGACAGCCAGGCCGCGACGGCGTTCACGTCGTCGTCGGACAGACGCGTGGCGACCGTGTGCATGCAGTCGGGCGCGATGGCGTGGCGCGAGCCCGAACGCCAGGCGCCGAGCTGCGCGCTGATGTAGTCGGCGTGCAGGCCGACGAGACCCGGGATCGCCGGTTCCATGCCGGTAAGCGCCTTGCCGTGGCAGGCCGCGCAGGCGGGCACCTGCTTCGATGCGTCGCCGTGCAGCACGATCTGCTCGCCGCGCTGGAGCGTCGCCGCCGACACGGTCGGCTTGGCCGGCGGCGGATAGGGCGGACGCTGCTGCGAGAAGAACGTGGCGATCTGGTGGAGATAGTCGTCGGAGAGATACGTGACGAGGTAGTTCATGGGCGGATACTTGCGGCGCCCTTCACGGAAATTCTGTAGCTGGTTGAACAGATAGTTCGCCGGCTTGCCCGCGAGGCGCGGGAAGTAGTCGTTGTCGGTACCTTGACCGTGCGAGCCGTGGCAGGCCGTGCAACCTTGCACGCGCGCTTCCATCGTGTCGGGGGCCTTCGGTTGAGTCTGCGCTTTCGCAGCGCTATAGACACCCGCGGAGCCGATCAGCAGAAGGGCAAGCAACGGGCGGAAGAGGCGTCTTGAAGACACGCGTAACTCCATCAGAATCGGGGACCTGACCGAACTTCGGGCGGCTCGGTGTGAAGGACAGCCGTCGCTGCGGCGACGCAGCATTCTATCATCGAAGGGTGATGGTGACTATTTGACGCACTCAAGGCCTTCGTTGGTGTGACTGCCATGCGACAGTATGTCGCGTGGCGCGGGTCGGCTCGTGCTCCGGCCACATGGCATTTGGCGAAGCCGGTTGAACCGATGCCCGCGCGCGCCATCGAAGCGTACACTTGCGGGTCCGCCGGCCGCGCCGTCCAGGCGACGCGCGCGCTCGCGCCCGCCATTCCACCCAATCACCGTTTGTTCCCCTCAGCTATCGGTCTTACATGAAGCTATTCGATTTTTCCGTTCCGGCGCTGCGTGCGTTGATGTCCGGCGCGCTCGCGCTGGCGGTGTCGTCCACGGCGTTCGCGCACGCCCATCTGGTCTCGAGCGTGCCGGCGGCGAACGCCGAGGTCGCCGCGCCCGGCGACGTCACGATCCATTTCACCGAGCCGCTCGAGCCGGCCTTCAGCAGGATCACGCTCGCCGATGCGAGCGGCAAGCCCGCCGCCACAACGGCTTCCGCGGTCGACGGACAGGATGCGCGGGTCATGCGTCTGGCGCTCCCGCCGCTGGGCGCGGGCCGCTACGCGGTGCACTGGATCGCGGTGGCGACGGACGGCCATCGTACCCAAGGCGACTTCGCGTTCAACGTCAAATGAGCTTCGACGGACTGTGGATCGGGCAGGTCGCAATGGCCGCGCTCATGAATGTGTCGTTTGCGTTCGCCGTCGGTTCGGCGCTGCTGGCGGCGTGGCTCGCACGCGACGCGCGGCAGGGCACGTCCCCGGCGCGCCCCGGCTGGCTGCGCGCGCAGCGTTCGATGCGCGCGGCCGCCATCGTGCTGGTGCTCGCCGACCTCGGCTGGCTGCTGTACCAGACGGCGTCGATGAGCGGCGTCGCGCTGCCCGCGGCGTTCGGTGTGGTGCCGACCGTGCTCGCGCAGACGCACGTCGGCCGTGGCTGGAGCGTCGCGTTCTGCGGCGCGCTGGTGCTGCTCGGCACCGCGCTGAGCCACGGCACGGGCCCGCTGCGCAATACGCTGCTGTGGCTCGCGGTGCTGGCGGTCGCGGCGGGCAAGGCGTCGCTCGGTCATGCGGCCGATGCCGGCGTGCTGTCGGCGGCGATCGGCATGCAGACGCTGCACGTGCTGGCGACGAGCGTCTGGGGCGGCCTCGCGATGGCCTCGGGACTTGCGGTGCTGCCGGCGCTCGGCGCGTCGACCGCGCGCGGCATGCTGATCCGCACGGCGGCGCAGGTGTCGAACGTGTCGATCGTCGCGGTGGCGCTCGTGCTGCTGTCGGGCGTTTTCAACGCGGTGCGCGGTTCGGGCGGCTCGCTCGACGCGATCCTGTCGAGCACGTGGGGCCATGTGCTGACGCTCAAGCTCGTGCTGGTCGCGCTCGCGCTCGTGTTGGGCGGGCTGAACCGGCTGTCGGCGCTGCCGCGCCTGCGCCGCACCGCGTCGACGATGGACGCGCACACGTTCGTCAACGTGCTGTATCTCGAAGCGCTCGTGATGATCGGCGTGTTCGTCGTGGCGGCGGCGCTGTCGCATAGCGTGCCGGCGTTTGCGGCGCTCGACTGAGCGTGGGTCAGATGGATGCCGTTCTGCCGATGCTCGGGCAGATCGGCATTGCTTTCGGGACAAGCTCGCCGGCGAGGGCCGACTCCGCGACGGTCTTCGGCCTCGCCTGCGCGTTCGGGTTCCTCTGTGCCGGGCCGCTTGCGGAGCGTGTCGGACAACGCACGTCGATCGTGGCCGGCACATGCTCAGGCTGGAAATAGCCAGGCCTTACGCGGAATAGCGGAAGAATTCGACGAAGGCGCGCAATGCCGGGCGCATCTGTCGCCGGGAAGGGTAATAAATATAAAAGCCATCGAAAGGCGGACACCATTCTTCCATGACGGAGATCAGCCGCCCTTCGCGTACGTCGGCCGCGACGGCTTCCTCAAACAGAAACGCCAGTCCCACTCCGTCGAGGGCGGCCTGCCTCATCAATTCCTGCTGCGGCAGGATCACGCTGCCCTTGACCTCGACACTGACCGCATGCCCGTCATGCTCCAGTTCCCAACGGTATAGGCGTCCGCTTTCGAACCGGCGGCGGATGCAGTTGTGTGCGCTCAGATCGCGTGGATGCCGGGGCCTGGGATGTCGCTCGAAGTAGGCGGGGGCAGCGACAATCATGCCGCGCCGTGGCCCGTCCGCGCGTACCGCGATCATGTCGGCCGCGAGGCTCTCCCCGAGCCTGATCCCCGCGTCGCAACCCTTTTCGACGATGTCTTCAAAAATATCCGAAACGCGAATGTCGAGTTCGATCGCGGGATAGCGCGCCGTAAACGCCGGCAGGCGTCGCATGATGACTTCCTGGACCGCGAGAAACGGCATCGTGATCCGCAATGGGCCGGCGGGCGCAACGGCCCCTTCCGTGACCTCGGTGAATCCCGTTTCGATTTCGGCAAGGGGGCCGGCGACCCGGGCAAGGAGACGTTCCCCTTCCTCGGTCGGGCGTGTCGAGCGCGTGGTGCGCGCCAGCAACCTCAGGCCGAGCGTGTCCTCCAGCGTGGAGACCGCGTGGCTGACCGCTGAAGGCGCGATGCCGAGCTGATCCGCCGCTGCCCGAAAACTGCCAGTCCTGGCAACGGTCACGAAAACGACGAGTTGGGAAAGCTGTGTTCGATCCATTGTTCGAAATTTTAGATCAACACAAACTGCTTTACACGGGTTATCAGCATCATTCGCTCCAACTACCATGCTTCCATTCCGCGTTAATTCACAAAGGAGTGCGCTATGGAACATCGCAAGTTAGGAAAAATCGAAGTTTCGCCCATCGGTTTGGGCTGCATGGGGCTGAGCCAGTCTTATGGCGCGCAGGACGAAGCCAGTTCGATCCGGACGCTGCAGCGCGCCGTCGAGCTGGGCGTGACCTTCTTCGACACCGCCGAGGTTTATGGACCCCATCGCAACGAGATTCTGCTGGGCAAGGCGCTCAGGCCTTACCGTGAGCGCGTGGTCATCGCGACGAAATTCGGCTTCGTCTACAACCGGGAGCGCAGCGATTTCGGCGAAATCACCGGAACGGACGGACGTCCCGAAAACGCCCGCGCGGTCGCGGAAGCCTCGCTGAAGCGCCTCGATACCGATGTCATCGACCTTTATTATCTGCATCGCGTCGATCCGGCCGTGCCGGTCGAGGAGAGTGTCGGCGCCATGGCCGAGCTGGTGGCCGAAGGCAAGGTGCGCGCCATCGGTCTTTCCGAGGTCTCCGCCGAGACGCTGCGGCGGGCGCATGCCATTCACCCGATCACGGCTTTGCAGAGCGAATACTCGCTCTGGACTCGCGATGTCGAAACAAACGGCGTGCTCGACACCTGCCGCGAACTGGGCATTGCCTTCGTGCCGTTCAGCCCGCTGGGCCGCGGCTTCCTGACCGGAAAAATGCCGGCCACCACCACGCTGGAATCGGGTGACTTCCGCCACAGCTTGCCGCGCTTCCAGCCCGGCCATATCGAGGCCAATCGCCAGTTGGTGACGGTGATCGAGGACATCGCCGCGGCGAAAGGCGCAAGCGCTGCGCAAGTCGCCCTCGCCTGGGTACTGGCTCAAGGGCGCGACATCGTGCCGATTCCCGGCGCAAAGCGCATCGCGAATCTGGAACAGAATGTCGATGCCGCGAGCCTTGCGTTGACCGAAGCGGAATGCGCACGGCTCGAAGCGACGTTCTCTCCCGAGAACATCTCGGGCAGCCGATATCCGGCTTCTTTCGAAGCAATGGGGCCGAAGTAGGTTTCCGCCCTGCCTGGAAGGACTCCACCCGATAGCCGTCCAGGGCAGCGGGCCGGAGTCGCCGGGAAATTAAAAAAAGCAAAAAAAAGCGCCGCACGGCAGTAGGGCGCGTGCGGCGCAATACACACGATCGGCTGGCATCGACCAGCCGATCCGCTCCTGCTCTCTTCAGGCCACGAGCGCTTCGTCGTGCACTGCGTCGTGCGCCCGCTCCAGGGTCTCCTCCGGAAACATCTCCTGCTGAAGCTCGCCCGCGTCGCTGAACCACTGGCAGATCAGCCAGTTGCCCGGCGCGAACACGACCGGGCCGCTCCAGGTTGCCGTCATCGGACGGCCGCCGGACTTCAGTTTCAGCACGTCGCCCGGGCTGTACACCGGTTTGGCGTTTCTCTTGATGAGCCGCATCGCGAGCCTCGCTTACTCGAAGCCGAGCCGATGGGCGAGGATCGGCGCGCAGAACAGCGCGATCGCACAGCCCGCGGCCTTGCCTTCGAGTTCGGCGCCGGCCGCGCGCGAGCCGACCATCTGCGTGAGCAGATCGAATATCTGCGGCAGGCAGTACAGCACCGCCGCGCCGATAAAGCACTTCGCGACCACCGCGATGCTCCAGCCGCGCTCGTACGCGAACATCGCGCCGATGACCCGCAGCACGCCGAACGCGACCAGCGCGCCGACCGCCGCCTGTTCGCGGATCAGATAGTCAGGAAGGAATTCGCCCACGTTGTTCCCCGTAGCATGTGTCGTTTGCATGCATTTGAGCAAGGAGCGGGCCATGCGTATGTCCGATACCGAACCAATGACGCGCAAGCCTTGCCGGGTAAGGCTTTGCGGGGAGAGGGCGAAATCCGGGAGCGGTCGTGAAACGCCGGTTCGAGGCGTGGCGGTCCGGGATGTTACGTTACTGCGACGGCCCGCGCGTCACGTGGCCGTAACACGCGGGCGGGGCGTCGGCGAAGCGTTCAGCGGATGCGCTCGATCTTGCCGACGAGGAACAGATACGACAGCGCGCCGACCACGCCGACCGCGCTCATGAACATCAGCGCGGGCTTGAAGTCGCTGTTTTTGACGATGAAGCCGATCACCACCGGCACGCAGATCGACGACAGATTGCCCATCAGGTTGAACATGCCGCCGGTCAGGCCGAGCAGCTCCTTCTTCGCCATCGACGACACCAGCACCCACGTGATCGACGAAAAGCCGCTGCCGAAGAACGCGATCGCCATGAAGAGGATCACCATCGCGGGCGTGTCGACGTAGTTCGCGCCGACGATTGCCGTCGACAGCAGGAGGCCCGTGACGATCGGCACCTTGCGCGCGATCGTGGCCGACACGCCGCGCCGCATCATCCAGTCCGACAGCAGGCCCGAGGCGAGAATGCCGACGAACGCCGCGAGAAACGGCACGGCCGCCATGAAGCCGGCCTTCAGGAAGTCCATGTGCCGGTACTTGACGAGGTAGGTGGGAAACCAGGTGAGGAAGAACCACAGCGTCGAGGTCACCGCGATCTGGCCGATGTACACGCCCCACAGCTTGCGGTTGCCGAGCACGGCGCGCCAGTCGGCGGCGGTATAGCGGGCGCGGGCGCGCGGCGCGCTGCCGAGTTCGACGAGGCCGCCGCCTGCGCGGATGACGTCGAGTTCGGCCGCGTTGATGCCGCTGGCCTCGGACGGCTCGCGATACAGCGCGTACCAGACCAGCGCCCAGCCGATGCCGAGCGCGCCCGTCAGAAAGAACACGCCCTGCCAGCCGAAGTGCTGCTGCGTGAGCACGAGCACCGGCGTCAGGAACGCGAGCCCGACGTACTGGCCGGACGTGTAGCTCGCGATGGCGCGGGCCCGTTCGTTATCGGGAAACCATGTGGTGACGACGCGATTGAGCGTCGGATAGGCGGGCGCTTCGAGCGCGCCCAGCAATACGCGCAGCGACAGCAGCACCGCGAACGCGCTGGCGAAGCCCTGCAGCAGCGTCGCGAGCGACCATAGTCCGATGATCAGCGCGAGCAGCAGGCGAGGCCGCGTGCGGTCCACGAGGATGCCGCCGGGAATCTGCAGCAGCGCATACGACCAGCCGAAGGCCGAGAACACGAGGCCCATCTGGGCGGGATCGAGTTGCAGGTCCTAGCCGATCGCGGTCGCGGCGATCGACAGATTGCTGCGGTCGAGATAGGTGATGACGACGGTGACGAACAGCATCGCGAGCAGGCGATGGCGCTTGCCGGTCGCTTGCATTTGGGTGTGGGTTGTCTCCACGAGGGTCAGCCTCTTGATGATTTTGTTATCGGCGGCGGGCGGGGGCGACGAACCGGCAGGGCGCGGTCGCGTCTATCGGACGGCGCGCAACAGCCGCCGCCGGGCCGCATGGGATGCGTAGCCTGGCGCTGACCCCAGGTGCACCCCAAGGCACACCGATGCCGGCACGCTGCCCGCCGGCGGCGTGCCGCTTCATCCGCTCAGGGGCGCGGAATCACCATTCGGCGACGCTGCCGTCCGCGTGACGCCACACCGGATTGCGCCAGCGATGACCGACCTTCGCCATCTCGCGCACCTTCTCCTCGTTGACCTCGATGCCGAGTCCCGGGCCCTGCGGAATCGACACGAAACCGTCTTCGTACCTGAAGACCTCCGGGTTTTTGATGTAGTCGAGCAGGTCGTTGCCCTGGTTGTAGTGAATGCCGAGGCTCTGTTCCTGGATGAACGCGTTGTAGCTGACCGCGTCGATCTGCAGGCAGGTGGCGAGCGCGATCGGGCCGAGCGGGCAATGCAGCGCGAGCGCGACGTCGTAGGCCTCGGCCATCGCGGCGATCTTGCGGCATTCGGTGATGCCGCCCGCGTGCGACGCGTCCGGCTGGATGATGTCGACGTAGCCGCCCGAGAGGATGTGCTTGAAGTCCCAGCGCGAATACAGACGCTCGCCGAGCGCGATCGGCGTGTTGGTCTGATTGACGATGTCGCGCAGCGCCTCGGCGTTCTCCGAGAGCACCGGCTCCTCGATGAAGAGCAGCTTGTACGGATCGAGCTCCTTCGCGAGCACCTTCGCCATCGGCTTATGGACGCGGCCGTGGAAGTCCACGCCGATGCCGACGTTCGGTCCGACCGCCTCGCGCACCGCCGCGACGTTGTTGATCACGCCTTGCACCTTGTCGAAGGTGTCGATGATCTGCAGCTCTTCCGAGCCGTTCATCTTGACGGCCTTGAAGCCGCGCTCGACCACCGCGCGCGCGTTGTTGGCGACGTCGCTCGGGCGGTCGCCGCCGATCCACGAGTACACCTTGATGCGCTCGCGCACCTGGCCGCCGAGCAGCGCATGCACCGGCACGCCATGATGCTTGCCCTTGATGTCCCACAACGCCTGGTCGACGCCCGCGATCGCGCTCATCGTGATCGGGCCGCCGCGATAGAAGCCCGCGCGGTACATCACCTGCCAGTGGTCCTCGATCAGCAGCGGGTCCTTGCCGATCAGATAGTCGGACAGTTCCTCGACCGCCGCGGCCACCGTATGCGCGCGGCCCTCGACCACCGGCTCGCCCCAGCCGACGATGCCCTCGTCGGTCTCGATCTTCAGGAAGCACCAGCGCGGCGGGACGATGAAGGTTTCGAGTTTGGTGATTTTCATGGTGCGTGTCTCCTCGCGGCCGGCGCTGGCGGAAAAAAATTCGGAAACCCGATGCTACAACAAAGCGCTTTAAAGTACTATTAATAGTATTATTTGTCACATAGTGGTCAGACTGGAACCATGGCCGTCGCCGCGTGGCGGCACGAGACCAGCGACCGATCAGCGACTCACCAGCGACAGACCGACCCGCGCGAGGAGAAAACCATTCAGCACGACCTGCACGGGCGAGTCGCCCAACTGCTCGCGACCGCGATTCTGCGCGGCGATTACGCGCCCGATTCGATCCTGCCGCGCGAGGCCGAGTTGATGGAGCGCTTCGGCGTGAGCCGCACGGTGCTGCGCGAGGCGCTGCGCACGCTGACGTCGAAAGGGCTGATCGAATCGCGGCCGCGCGTCGGCACGCGGGTGCGGCCGAAGTCGGCGTGGAATCTGCTCGATGCCGATCTGCTCGACTGGTACTCGCGCGTCGCCGAGCCGATGGCATTCGCGCTCAAGCTACAGGAAATGCGCGAGATGATCGAACCGTATGCGGCGAGCCTCGCGGCCGCCTCGCATACGGACGACACGCTGCCCGCGCTCGAGGCCGCGCATGCAGCGATGGTGGCGGCGCGCAACGTCGACGCATGGGTGCGCGCGGACCTGCAGTTTCATCTATGCGTGCTAAGCGCATGCAGCAACGAATTGCTGATTCCGCTCGGCGCGCTGATCGAGCGCACGCTCGAGGCGCAGCTGCGGCTCAATGCGAAACGCGCTGACGTGTTCAATGCGTCGCTCGCCGAGCATACAGCGGTGTTCGAGGCGATCCGCGCACGCAATGCGCAATGCGCGCGCGCGGCGATGGCGTCGTTGCTCGGCGTGACGCGCGGGCGGATCGAAGGGTGAGGCGGGTGAGTTGGGTGAGCCGGGTGAGTGGTCAATCCATCGCCGCATGCGCCACCGATGCATCGGGCGCCTTGTGCGACGGCCGGATCAGCAGCAAGAGCGGAATCACCAGCAGCGTTGCCATGAACATCAGCTTGAAGTCGTTCAGATACGCGACCATCGACGCCTGCTGCGTGATCGACGCGTTGAGCGCCGCGATGTCGTAGTTCGAGCCGCTGCCGAGCATCGGCTGGATCGCCGGATTGAACGCGGTGATGTTCGCCGCGAGGTCCGCGTGCGAGATCTGCGTGTTGCGCGTCATCAGCGTCTGCACGATCGAGATGCCGATACTGCTGCCGATGTTGCGCATCAGGCTGTAGGTCGCGGTGCCGTCGGCGCGCAGTTCCGGCGAGAGCGTCGAGAACGTCAGCGCGGAGAGCGGCACGAACACGAGGCCGAGCCCGAAGCCCTGGATTACGCCGGGCCACACGATGTCCGATGCCGACAGCACGATCGTGTACTGCATCATCTGCCAGAGCGCGAACGCCGAGATCAGGAAGCCCGAGAGCAGCAGAAGCCGCGCATCGACGCGCTTGAGCAGGCGCCCCGCGATCAGCATCGCGACCATCGTGCCGGCGCCGCTCGGCGCCGTGACGAGGCCCGTGGTCGCGACCGGATAGCCCATCAGGTTTTGCAGCATCGGCGGCAGCAGCGCGCGCGTCGCATACATGACCGCGCCGATCACGAAGATGAAGAACGTGCCGGTCGCGAAGTTCGGGTCCTTCAGCAACTGGTACTTGAAGAACGAATGCTTGCCGACCGTCGCCGTGTGCACGAGAAAGAACGCGAAGCTGATTGCCGCGACGAGCGCCTCGATCACGATCTCGGTCGACGAAAACCAGTCGAGCTGTTCGCCGCGATCGAGCATGGCCTGCAAGGCGCCGATCGCGAGACCGAGCGTGATGAAGCCGAACGCGTCGAACTTCACGTCGTGCTTCGGCTCGCGCGTCGGCAGGAAGGTCGCGACGCCGAACAGTGCGAACGCGCCGATCGGCACGTTGATGAAGAACACCCAGCGCCAGTTGTAGCTGTCGGTGAGCCAGCCGCCGAGCGTCGGACCGAGAATCGGCCCGACCATCACGCCCATGCCCCACACGGCCATCGCCTGGCCTTGCTTTTCGCGCGGGTTGATGTCGAGCAGGATCGATTGCGAGAGCGGCACGAGCGAGGCGCCGAAAACGCCTTGCAGCAGACGCGACAGCACGATTTGCGGCAGCGTTTCCGACAGCCCGCATAGCGCCGAACTGACGGTGAAGCCGGCGATCGCGATCAGCAGCAGGCGCTTCACGCTGAGCCGGTCCGAGAGCCAGCCGGTCAGCGGCGTGGCGATCGCGGCGGCGACGATGTAGGACGTCAGCACCCACGTGATCTCGTCCTGCGACGCGGACAGCGTGCCTTGCATATGCGGCAGCGCCACGTTGGCGATCGTGCTGTCGAGCGTCTGGATCAGCGTCGCGAGCATGATCGAGATCGTGATCATCGGCCGGTTGAGCGGCGCGGTGGCGCTCGCCGGCGTGGAAGCTGAGGACATGAAAGAGGGGGCAGGTCAATATAATAAGCATGCTTATTATATCGGCGGAACGGGTTTGCGCTATCGGGAGTTGTGCTGAGCCTGGCGCGCTCGCGTGCGTGCCGGCGTGCGGCAAACCGGGGGGCTTCCGTATAATCCGCGCATGAAAACCCAACTCGAAGAGCGCTTCGGCTTTCTGATTTCCGACGTCGGCCGCCTCGCGGGCAAGCGTTTCGACGACCTCGCGAAATCGTCGGTCGATCTCACGCGCGCGCAGTGTCGTGTGCTGGCCTATCTCGGCCACTACGGCGACATCAACCAGGCGCGGCTCGCGGACCTGCTCGAAGTCGCGCCGATCTCGGCCGGCCGTCTGCTCGACCGGATGGAAGAGGGCGGCTGGATCGAGCGGAGCGCGAATCCGCAGGATCGCCGCGAGCGCCAGGTGCGCATGACGCCGAAAGCCGAGGGCACGCTCGGCAAGGCGCGCAAGGTCGGCGACGAGGTCGCGCTCGAAGCGCTCAACGGTTTCAGCGATGCCGAGGCGGCGCAACTGATTGCGCTGTTGCAGCGGGTGCGCGGCAATCTGAGCCGGATCGTCGATCGCTGAGCTCACCCCGCCATTGCATCGCCGGCGTTATTTCGACTCGGAAGCCGGTGCGGCGCCGCCCGGCGGCACCAGTTCGTAACAGGCCGGCGCCTCGGCCTGCCTGGTTTTTGCATCGGACTGCTGCGGGTCGATGCATTTGAACGCGCTCTGATCGCGCTGCACGAAGATCGTGTCGGCCGGGCCGCCGTTGCCGCGCGTGTCGTTGACGACCGCGGCGATCCTGTAGCCGTCCTGCAGCAGCGTCGCGAGCGTCATGGGGCTCGCGCGCCACTGGCTGTCGGCCGGCGTCTGCGCCCGGGCAGCGAGCGTTGCGCCGGCGCAGACGAGCGCGAGGGAAGCCGCGGTAGCGGCGAGCGCGGCGGTGCGAAACGTCATCAGGGAACCTCCTCGAAGTTGCGATTCTGCAAGGAAGCCTGCAAGCTCCTGGAACCCGGACGCGCGGTGCTTTGGCATCGCCGGGGAAAACTTGTCAGGCTTGCGCGAGCTGCCATTCTCTCAAGAGTGGGCGTGCGCAACAAACCCGGGGGCGTTTCAGCGGCTCGTCACCGGCCCGTTCATCGCTCGCTCTTCGCGACGCCTCTGCCTTTGCGTTCTCCCTCGATCAGGCGCTGACGCCGTCCTTTCTCACCAGCCAGGCTCGCCATCCGCCGAACCCGGAGATGTCGGTGCCCGACTGCACGCCATAGGGCTCGCACAGAAAGCCGCTCACCCACGATCCGTCGACGAGTTCGACCTTGCCCAGAACGAGGGGCGACGCAATGGTCGCGATGAACGAGCCGAACTCCGCGGCAGGCATCTCCCACACCTCGACCGCGATGCTTGCGCCGCCCTCCGTGACACGCCACATGCCCGGGCGGCGCGTGCCGTCCGCCGACGCGGGCAGCGCCGCCAGCCGGTAGTGCCCGGCGGTATCGGTGGCTTGCACGAGCCGTGCGCCCCGGGCCAGCAGATCGCGATTGAGCGGCAAGCCTTGCATATGCGCACCGCAGACCGCGATCCGCATCCGGTCGTGCGTCGCCGTGCGCCGTTCGCCGGGCTCGCGCGGCGCGATCGTTCGGCCTCCGATGCATGGCGTGCCGCTCCTTCGCTGCAACAGATCGGCCACGCTCAACAGATACTGATCGGTGAATGGGCGGCCAAAAACGGTCACGCCCCACGGCAGACTGTTCTTCATGAAACCGGTCGGCGTCGCGACGGCGGCGTAGTCGAGCAGATTCATGAAGTTCGTGTAGTAGCCGAGCAGCGAGTTCGGGCCGATCGGGTCGCGCGCCAGTTCGTCGAGCGTCACGGGCCGTGGATACGTCGGCGTCAGCACGAAGTCGAGCGACTCGAGCGAGGCATCGCAGACCGCCTTCAATGCCTGCAGCCGGTATTGCGCACGAAATAGCTCGACCGCGCTGGCCCTCGGCGCTTTCGCCAGCACGTCGCGAATCACCGGCAGCACGGCGTCGGGCGTCGTCGTCATCAGCTCGCCCGCGACGCTGTAGCGCTCGGCGACCCACGGACCTTGATAGAGCAGATTGGCGGCTTCGACGAACGGCGCGAAGTCGATTTCGACGGCCTCGCCGCCCGCCGCTTCGAGCAACGCGCGCGCCGTCGCGAACAGTTCGGGGCTTTCAGTGCAGTCCGCGAATTCGAGTTGCGCCGGCACGCCGAAGCGGAACGCCGCGGGCGTGCCGAACGCGCGTGCCGTGTTCCATTGCGGATTGCTGCGGCTGTACGCGTCGTGGGCATCGGTGTGCGAGGTCAGTGCCAGCAGCTCGCTCGCTTCCCCGGCCGTGGCGGTGAAGAACGTGACGCAATCGAGCGTGCGGCACGCGGGCACCACACCCGCGGTGGACAGGATGCCTCTCGTCGGTTTGAGTCCGACGAGATTGTTCAGCGCGGCGGGCACGCGGCCCGAACCGGCCGTGTCGGTGCCGATCGCGAAACTGGCGACGCCGAGCGCGACCGCCAGCGCCGAGCCCGCGCTCGAACCGCCCGACGGATAGTCGGGATGCACGCTATTGCGACACGTGCCGTACGGCGAGCGCGTACCGTTGAGGCCGGTCGCGAACTGATCGAGATTGGTCTTGCCGAGCGGTATCGCGCCCAGCTCGATCAAGCGGGCGACCACGCTCGCCGATTCCGCCGGCGTGTACGCGAAGGCCGGGCACGCGGCTGTCGTCGGAACGGCGGCGAGGTCGATGTTGTCCTTGATCGCGAACGGAATGCCGTAGAGCGGCAGGCTCGCGGCGTCCTGAGCGTCGAGCCGTTCGAGATAGGGCGCGACTTCCTCGTCGGTCAGAAGATGGATGAAAAGACGGAACTCGGGATTCAGCGCCGCGGCCTTGCCGAGCAGTTCCGCGACGAGCTGGCGCGGCGTGAGCGTGCCCGCGCGGTAGGCGGCGCGAAGTGCCGGGATGCGCAGATCGAACGAGGAGCGTGACGGGAGTGGTGGCATGGTTTTCTGTCCTGGAATCTAGTGACGTTCGACGACGGCCACGCGTTGCCCCGCGCGCACGGGCGAGCCCGGCGCCACGTAGATTTCGCCGACGGTTCCGGCGCACGGCGCGCACACCGAGATTTCCATCTTCATCGACTCGATGACGAGCAGCACGTCGCCCGCATCGACCGCATCGCCGGGTTTCACCTTGACTTGCCAGAGGCTGCCGGCAATCTCGCTGTCCACCGCGATTTCGCCGTCCTTGAGCGGCGCCAGTTGAGCGTCTTCGGCGGGCGGCGTTTCGAGCGTGTCTTCGCTGGCGCCCGCTGCGCGCCAGCGCTCGCGCTCGGCCTGGAAGGCCGCCTGTTGCCGCGCGCGGAACTGCGCGATGCTGGCGGATTCGTCGGCGAGAAACGCCTGGTAGTCCGGCAGGGAAAGTTCGGACTCCTCGATCCGCAGCGGATAACGTCCGAGCGGAAAATCCGCGCGGATGCGCAGCAGTTCGTCGGCCGGGACTTCGTAGAAGCGGATCTGGTCGAAGAAGCGCAGCAGGTAATGCTGGCCGGCGAAGTCCGCGTCGTTGCGATAGCGGTTCCACATCTGCAACGTGCGGCCGACGAATTGATAGCCGCCCGGCCCTTCCATGCCATACACGCACAGATACGCGCCGCCGATGCCGACCGAATTCTCCGCGGTCCACGTGCGCGCTGGGTTGTATTTCGTCGTCACGAGCCGGTGGCGCGGATCGAGCGGCGTCGCGACCGGCGCGCCGAGGTACACGTCGCCGAGTCCCATCACGAGATAGCTCGCCTCGAAGACGATCCGCCGGACCGCGTCGATCGAGTCGAGATCGTTGATGCGGCGAATGAATTCGAGGTTGCTCGGACACCACGGCGCGTCCTTGCGCACCGTGGTCATGTATTTTTCGATCGCGAGCCGGCACGCGGGGTCGTCCCACGAGAGCGGCAGGTGCACGATGCGCGACGGCACGCGCAGGTCCTTGTGCAACAGCACGTCGCCCCATGCCTGCGCGACGATCTGCAGCAGCCGGGCGAGCGGCAATTGTTCCGGACGGTAGTGAATCTGCAGCGAACGGATGCCCGGCGTGAGGTCGATGACGCCGGCGAGCGCCTTGGCTTCGAGGGACTGCATCAGCGCATGTCCGCGGAAGCGCGCCACGAGGTCGAGTTCCGCCGGGCCGATTTCGAGCAGCAGATGCGTGTCACCGGAAACGCGCGCGACGAGCCGTTCGCGATCCGCGCCGGTATCGAGAACGATGGGCGAGGTCAGCGCTGCTTTTCTCCCGCCCGGCGCACCTCGCTGAATGTCGAGCGTCTCCAGTTCGCGCAGCCGCTCGCGCGCCGCGTCACGCGCCGCCTCGACTTCGACGGGCACGAAGCGAATCCTGTCGCCGGCCTTGAGCTGGCCGATCTGCCACAGGTCCGCCTCGATGATCGTCACCGGGCAGACGAAGCCGCCGAGGCTCGGGCCGTCGGGGCCGAGAATCACGGGCATGTCGCCGGTGAAGTCGACGGCGCCGATCGCGTACGGATTGTCGTGAATGTTCGACGGATGCAGTCCGGCCTCGCCGCCGTCTTCGCGCGCCCACTCGGGTTTCGGTCCGATCAGGCGCACGCCGGTGCGGCTGGAGTTGAAGTGAATCTCCCACTCGGTCTCGAGCAACTGCTCGATATACCGGGCGCTGAAGTATTCGGGCGCGCCATGCGGACCGTAAATCACGCGCAGCGTGCGCACGCTGTCGAGCGTCGGCACGTCGGCGAGCGCGGCGCCGGCCCGCGCGTCGTCGAGCGGATAGAGGTGCAGCACGTCGCCCGCGCGGATCGCGCGCCCGCCATGTCCGCCGAACTGGCCGAGCGTGAACGTGCTGCGGCTGCCGAGGTAGAGCGCGACATCGAAGCCGCCGCGCACGCATAGATAAGCGCGCGCGCCCGCGCCGCGGATCGTGCCGAGCGCGAGCGTCGCGCCGGCCCGCACGTGGAGGCTCGTGTTGAGCGGCTGCGCGACGTCGTCGACCAGCACCGGAATCGGCGCGCCCGTGATGGCGATCACGGCGTCGGTGTTAAAGCGCAGGGTCGGCCCGCTCATGGTGATTTCGAGCGCGGCGGCATCGGCCGCGTTGCCGAGCAGGCGATTGCCGAGCCGCATCGCTCGGTCGTCCATCGGTCCCGAAGGCGGGATGCCGACGGCCCAGTATCCCTGGCGGCCAGGATAGTCCTGCACGGTCGTCTGCGTGCCGCCGCTGACGACTTCGACCGTGCTCGCCTGGTATCTGAGTCCTTCGAGACAGCGGGTCCACGGCTCGCCGGACGCAAACGGCCTCGCGCACAGAATCTGGCGCAGATAGTCGCGATTCGTCTCGACACCGTAGAGGCGCGTGTCGCGCAGCGCGCCGTCGAGCGCGTGGCGCGCCTCGTCGCGCGTCGGCGCCCAGGCGATCACCTTCGCGAGCATCGGGTCGAAATACGGCGGCACGTCGCAACCAGCTTCGATCCACGTGTCGATGCGCAGCGCGCGGCCGTCCGCGTGCGGAAACGCGACGTCGGTCAGCAGGCCCGGACTCGGCTTGAAATCGCGGCCCGGATCTTCCGCGTAGAGCCGGGCCTGGATCGCATGCCCGCGCGGCGTCAGGCCCGCCGCGAGTTGCCGTAGCGGCGCGAGCGTGCCGGCCGCGAGTTCGATCATCCAGCGCACGAGATCGACGCCCCAGACCTGCTCCGTCACGCCGTGCTCGACCTGCAGGCGCGTGTTGACTTCGAGGAAATAGAACTGTTCGGCGGCGCTGTCGTAGACGAACTCGACCGTGCCGGCGGAACGATAGCCGACCGCTTTCGCGAGCTTGACCGCGGCCTCGCACAAGGCAGCCGGAATGCCGTCGGGCAGGCAGGGCGCGGGGGTCTCTTCGAGCACCTTCTGGTTGCGCCGCTGCACCGAGCAATCGCGCACGCCGAGCGCAAGCGCGTCGCCCTGGCCGTCGCCGAATACCTGCACTTCGAGATGCCGCGCCCGCTCGATGTACTTCTCCAGAAACACGCCGGCATCGCTGAAGTTGTTTTCGCCGAGGCGCTTGACCGCCTCGAAATGGGCGCCGAGTTCAGCGGCGCTCCAGCACACGCGCATGCCGATGCCGCCGCCGCCCGCGGTGCTTTTCAGCATCACCGGATAGCCGATGGTTTGCGCGGCGGCGAGCGCCGTCGGCAGGTCGGCGAGGAGCCCGGTGCCTTCGAGCATCGGCACGCCTTGCGTGGCTGCGATTTCGCGAGCCGTATGCTTGAGGCCGAAGGCGCGCAGCTGCGCGGGCGTCGGTCCGATGAAGGCGATGCCGGCCGCTTCGCAGGCTTCGCCGAACGCCGCGTTTTCCGACAGAAACCCGTAGCCGGGATGGATCGCCTGCACGCCTTCGCGACGCGCGATCCCGAGGATTTTTCCCACGTCGAGATAGGTCGTCGCGGCGGGGCCTTCGCCCAGCGCGTGCGCGATGGGCGCTTCGCTGACGTGGCGGCTCGCCCGGTCGGCTTCCGCATAGAGGGCGACGCCGGTGACGTCGAGTTCGCGCAACGTCCTGAGAATGCGGCACGCGATAGCGCCGCGATTGGCGATCAGAATCTTCTCGAACATGGCAGGTGTCTTGATTCGGAGGCGGGCCGTCCCGCCGTGGGAATAGCCGGCCGTGGTCGTCCACGGCCGAAGTCGCGTCAGCGATCTGTCCGGGCCGGTTCGGCGCGCGTGAGGGGGCGCGTGTGAGTGAAATAGCGCCCCGAGCGAACCAGCATGATGAGAAAAAGCCACTCGCGGATGCGTTTCAGTTCCATATCAGCAGCTCCGCGGGCGTCGGGTTGTAGGCGTTGCACGGATTGTTCAGCTGTGGGCAGTTGGAGATCAGCACGATGACGTCCATCTCCGCGCGCAACTCGACGTACTTGCCCGGCGCGGAAATGCCGTCTTCGAACGTGAGCCCGCCCGTGGCCGTCACCGGCACGTTCATGAAGAAGTTGACGTTCGCGCCGAGGTCCCGCTTCGCGAGCCGCCCGTCGTGAGCGCAAGCGCGCAGGAAGTTGTCGCGGCAGCTGTGCATGTAGCGCTTCTCCAGCGCGTAGCGCACCGTGTTGCTCTCCTGCGCGCAGGCGCCGCCGAGCGTGTCATGACGGCCGCACGTGTCGGCGACGATCGTCAGCATCGGATTGCCGAGGTTCGAATACAGCACCGAGCCCGCCGTCAGATAGAGGCGCTTTTGCCGGCGCAACGTGCGTTGCGGGTCGAAGCGCTCGCGCGGATCGGCGAGGCGGTAGAACAGCGTGTCGACCGCCTGGTTGCCTTCGAGATCGACGATGCGCAGCGTTTGCCTCGCCTTCAGCTCGTGCAGCCACGGCTCGCCCGCCGCGAGTGTCGCGCGGTAGGCCGCGTGGTCGGGATGTTTGTCGCTGACGGTCAGCGCGCCGTTCGTAAGCGTATGAGTCATGTGCCGGGTCTCCGCTCAAAGAAAGAAGCGTTCGGTGTTGATAAAGCCGCGTACGTTTTCCTCGCAGGCGCTGCGGCAGATTTCGGCGACCTCGGGGGACGCGTCGCGCAATGCGAGCTTCACGGGCCTGGGCGCGTACTCGCGGTTCGGGTCGAGCGGATGCTGGATCGCGGTGAGCACGACGAGCGTATGCATCGGCGCGTACAGCTCGACGTAGTCGCCGGCCTTCGAGTTGCCGGGCACGAATTCGAGTGCGCCGTCGTCAGCGACATCGACGCGGCTGAAGAGGTTGAGCGTCATCAGCAGGTCCTCGATGCCGAGGCCCCACTTGCCCATTTCGACGAGCAGGTTGTCGGTGCCGTTGCGATAGAACGCGTTGCGCAGTTCCTCGTAGCGGCCCGCGCCGTATCGTTCGAGAACCTCGGCGGCGTTCGATACGCCGCCGATGCTGTCGTGCCAGCCGCAGGTATCCGCGACGATCGCCGCGAGCACGCGGCCCATGTCGGAGTAGAGACAGTGCCCGGCCGTGAGCTTCGCCGTGTGCTGGCACTTCAGCGAATCGGGCAGATTGAGCCGTTCGCTCTTTTCCGTCGCGTTGACCATCATCACGCTGACGTTTGCGCCGCCGCGCAGATCGGTCACGCGCAGCGACTGCCCGCGCTTCACGACGAGCGACGTGTGAGCGCCGCCGGGGACGGTTTCTTCGAGCAGCAATGTCGTACCTGGATTCATAACGGAGTGTCCTTCAGTCGGAGACCAGCTCGATGCCGGAGGCGCCTCGCACGGCCGCCTCGGCGAGATGCACGGCCGACGCGCTGGCGCGGCTGCGGTCGAGCGGAATGTTGTAGGTGATGCGCGCGCCGTAGGCGCCGGGCGCCTGCGGATCGACGCGCACCTTGTCGAAAACCAGCACGCGGCTGCCCAGCGTGAAGCCTTCCTTGAGGTCGTGTGTGACCATGAAGATCGTAGGCTTCGATTCGCGCCACAGGTCGGAGAGCAGTACGTGCATGTCCTTGCGGATGCCGGGGTCGAGCGCGCCGAACGGTTCGTCGAGCAGCAGCACGCGCGGCTTCGTGATCAGCGCCTGCGCGATGGCGAGACGTTGCTGCATGCCGCCCGAGAGTTGCTGCGGAAACTTGTCGAGCGCCGCGCCGAGGCCCACGCGTTCGAGCATCGCCGCCGCCTCGTCGCGCGCCGCGCGCCGGCGGGAGCCGAACAGCCGGCCGGTGAGCTGCGCGTGCGGAAGTTCGAGCGCCAGCATCACGTTGCGCAGCACGCTCAGGTGGTCGAACACCGAGTAGCGTTGAAACACGACGCCGCGATGCCGGTCGGGCTCGGCCGGCAGCGGCTTGCCGTCGAGCAGGATCGTGCCGCGCGTCGCGCGTTCCTGACCGAGCAGCAGCCGCAGAAACGTCGACTTGCCGCAGCCGGACGCGCCGACCATCGAACAGAACTCGCCTTCCTTGACGGTCAGATTCAGACGCTCCAGCACGACCTGGTCGCCGTACTCTTTCCAGACGTTGCGGACTTCGATCATCGCGCGCCTCCGTACCACGGGAAGCACCATTGCGTGAGCCGGCGCAGCAGTTCGTCGGTGAGCCAGGCGAGCAGCGTGATCCACGCGACGTACGGCAGGATCAGGTCCATCGCCAGATAGCGGCGCACGAGGAAGATGCGGTAGCCGAGGCCGTCGGTCGACGCGATCGCTTCGGCGGCGATCAGAAAGAGCCACGCCGCGCCGAGCGACAGACGCGTCGCCACCAGCAGGCGCGGCAGCAATTGCGGCAGCACCAGACGCAGAATCACGGTCCAGCTCGTGGCTCCCAGCGTTTGAGCCTTGACCCACAGCTCGACCGGAATCTCGCGGGCGCGGGCATGCAGGTCGCGAATGATGACCGGCGTGATGCCGACCACGATCAGCACGACCTTCGACAACTCGTCGAGTCCGAACACGATGAACAGGATCGGCAGCACCGCGAGCGGCGGCACCATCGAGACGACGGTGATGAATGGCGAGAGCGTCGCGCCGACGAGCGGAAACGAGCCGGTCGCGATGGCTGCGACGAGCGCGATCACGGCACTCACGGCGAGGCCGATGCCGAGCCGCCGCAGGCTCGACAGCGTGTCGGCCCACAGCAGGTATTCGCCGGTGCGTTTGTCCTCGGTGAAGGCGGCCGATTTCACCGCATCGCTCATTTGCGTCGCGCTTGGCAGCAGCTTGTCATCGGGATTGAGCGAGAGCCGCATCGAGGAGCCGGTGAAGTAGACCGCGAACAGCACGGCGAACGGCAGCAGGAGCAGCATCAAGCCGCCGATCCGGCTCGGATGTCGATTGATGAGTCGCATGGTGAACGCCTGGTGGAGTGACTGGAGTGGGAGCCTGGGATAGGTGCCTCGGATAGGAACCTGAAGCGGGAGCTCTGATAAGGAACCCTGAACGCCCCTCTCAGAGCTTGCCCGCCGCCGCCATCGCAACGTAGGTCGGATCGAAGCGCAGCTTGACGTTGTTCCGGTTGCCGACGACGACGCCCTTGTCGAACGCCATGCCGACCGCATCCGCGCTCTTCGCGTCCTGTCCGAGCAGGCCATGATCGAACGAGAACTGCGCGACGCGCGTCATGATCTTCGGCATGTCGGGGTTCGTGACGAAGGCGAGCGCGGCTTGCGGCGAATAGAAGAGGGCGGTCGTCGACAACTGGCCCTTGAAGTTGGCGAGATCGGTGCCCGAGGCCTTGGCCATCGAGGTCAGCGCCGAGGTGCTGGCCGCGGAGTTGGCGTGCATCAGCGCGACCATTTCGAACCAGGCGCCGGTCAGTGCTTTGCCGAGCGCGGGGTTCTCCTGCAGCGTCTTCGTGTTGACGACCATCATGTCCATGATTTCGCCGGGGACCTTGCTGGAGTCGAATACTTCGCTGACGTTTGGCTGCGCCTTCAGATCGGCGAGCATCGGGTTCCAGGTGACCGTGTTGCGAACCGAAGGGGTTGCGAAGGCGCCGGAGATATCGGCGTCCGACGTGTTCACGACCTTGAGGTCGCGCTCGCTCATATGCGCGCTTTCGAGCGCGCGCGCGAGCAGGTAATGGGAAACGGAGAACTGCACGAGGTTGACCTGCTGCCCCTTCAGGTCGGCGATCTGTTTGCCCTTGCCCTTCATCAGCACGCCGTCGTTGCCGTTCGAATAGTCGCTGACGATCAGGGCCGTCGAATCCACGCCGCCGGCCGCGGGAATCGTCAGCGCGTCCATGTTGGTCATCGCGCAGCCGTCGAACTTGCCGGCCGTGTACTGATTGATGGATTCGACGTAGTCGTTCAGCTGCACGACGTCGACATTGATGCCGTATTTTTTGGCCCATCTGGACACGATGCCCTGGGTTTTCGCCTGGCCCCACGGCATCCAGCCGGCGTAGATGGTCCAGCAGACCTTGAAGTCGTTGCGGCCCGCGGCGAACGCGGAACCGGAGGCGAGTGTGGCGAGGGAGACGGCGGCAATGCCAAGACAGCGCACGAGCTTGAACATGGGTTGACCTCGGATGGGACGGTTAGCGACGGCAGGGAGCAGCGCAAACATCGCGTTCTCTCCCGGGCTTTTGTCCCGCCGTGTAACCTCGCCTGAGGTCGACAGCTCTCGGACCAGCACCTGCGCGAAGCAGGCCGGAACCCTAGCCGTCCATTGCCAGATTGTTTGTCGAACCGGAGGTTGCGCCGGCTCCTTGCGCGCTCTTTAAAGCGGGAAGCGTGCCAGGGGCGATGTCGCGGCTGAGTCGAGGACCTGGTGCGGCGAAGGCGGCGTTTTTGCCCTGGGGCGGGGACGGCGTGCACTGATGTGCGTCAGGGCGTGCACTTGATTCGGGCGGTGGGGGAGTGGCAAGTCGCCGGGGTGATGACTCGGCTTTGCGCCGTCCACTGCATGATTCTCAAGCGAAACGGCACGTCACCGGCGCCCGTTCAAGGGCGTCGGTGAACAACGAGATAGCGGTGATTTGAGTTTGAGCGTGCGGTCGCGCTACGCGTTGCGGCTTCGTGAAGCCTGTGCCATTTTTCGCGGTCGTCGTGTCTCAAGGGTGCGCTACGCCGGGCGTGGGCGCTTGCCTTTGACCCGGCGGAAGGCGAAGAGAGCGGCGAGCCGCGTCAAAGCGGATTCGGCAGTGTGTTGGAAGGCGCGAGGGGTGGCGTGTCGAGCAACGCGGCTTTCGCGGCGAGCAGGCCGTTTTCGTCCGTTTCGAAGCGGCGCAGCCAGGCGGCCGTCGATTGGCGCGTGTTGTAGACCGGTGCCCCCGCGTTGACGGTGCCGCGTTGAAGAACATCCATCTCCTGAGCTCGTATTGCGCGCAGCGCATGGTCGAGGACCACGTAGGCGGGTGGCGGAACTGGAGGTTTGTCCTCGTTGTCCGAGATGCCTGATTCGGGCAGAACACCAGCGCGAATGGCGATTCCTGCACCGTAATCACCGATCGAGAACCAGCTCGGCGGTAACTCGGAGCGCAACGCCGCGACTCCGCCGGTCTCCGCGAGCATCGGCTTGCTGATTGCGGTCAGCCAGTTGACGGTTTTGATTTTCCCTTTCAGGTCGCGGACGGAGTTGAACTCCGGCCTGCCCACGTCGAGGCCTGGCATGAGTTGCGAAATCCAATATTCTGTTGGCTCGTTCGGCTCGGCTTCGGTGGGTGACAGATTGACCGCGCATCCTGCCTGGCCATGGACCGCGCTCACGCGCGTGGCCGCGTCGAAGAACAGCTTGGCGAAGGCGTCCGGGTTCTCCTGAACCGCGACGATTGGCCAGGAGAACGCCAGGGAGTTGAGCCCTCGTGTGCCCATCTTCTCTTGCCATTGGCGCAGGCCGGTGATCTTGAACTCGAACAGGCTCGCGTCCGACGCGCGCTCTCCGCCGACGTAGCAGAAGTCGAAGCGATCTTCCGGGCCGAGACTCGCGGCGATAGCTCTCATGGGCTTGGCCTTGGCGAACGTTTGCGCGGTCTTCCCGTTATGCCACAGGAACGTCAGCTTGCAGCCCGGTGACGCGCAATAGTCTTCGAAGCAATCGACGAGCGCCTCGCGGACGGCAGTGTCGAACGCTCGCTCGAAGTAAAGCGAAGCGCGGACGACGACTGCGGCGCCGATGCCCTCGTGGGCGTAGCGAGGCTCCAACAGCGCGTTTTGCACCAGCGCCTTGCCCTGGTTGGCTTTGGCCCAATCGAGAAAGTTCTTGTCCATGGTCGTTCGATGCCGGCAAATCTGAATTATGGAACGGGAATTGGTGTGGGCGGCATTGGCAATCCGCCCATGCCCGGTAGCGACGAGGGGCCTTGCCCCATCATCTGGCGCAACGAACGGCCGAGCCCGGAAAGCGCTTCGGAGAGCGCACGAACGGGACTTTCGCCGTTGTCGTCCTCCGAGCAGTCGCAGTCTCCCGGCCCCATCGTCGCGACCTTGCTGGGGGAGCCGGCGATCCGCGCGTAGTCGTCGTCCTGTTCGGGATCTTTGGTTTGCGGCGGAAACTTGATCTCTATCACGCCCTTAATGTTGTCTTGGGTCGGCGGGAGCGAGCCGTCCTTGACGATAACGATGTCTGGTCGGCGCACGGCGTTGGAGCCAGTGGAATACGCGTCCAGGCCCCCCGGCCAGTATTTGGCGATCCAGCCCGGCAGGTAGGGGTGTGCCTCGGTCGGTGACGCTGAGCGCATGATTGGCGCGGGTGGCGTCTGCGTCATGTCGTAGTTCACCTCGGATTTGTAGGGGCTCTGCCAGTCCATCGATCGGTCAACGTCGCGCAGGTTCCGCGACACGCACTGCTGCCTGAGGCTTTGCCCGGTGGACCCGGTGTCCGGCTCGCGACTGCACACGCAAATGGCTTTGCAGATGACCTTTTTGTCGATCGGGTCGGGAAACGCCGGCCGCAGTTGAACCGGCGTCGTTTGGCCGCCGCTCGTCAAGCCTCCAGCTCCAGAGCCGGTCCCGTAGCCGGGGCCGCTCATGCACCATCCTCAACGCCTGCTGACTGCGTCGACTCCGACGAGAACCGTAGCGACGCGGGGGCGTCGGCTTCGTGCCATTGCGTGTATCCGCTTGCGTCGGTCTGTCCGGAAAGAGTTTGGCCGTCGGTGGTGTGAAGTGTGTAGGGGTGGTTGGCGATTGGCTTGCCGGTCGTTTCGTCCAGCACCTGGAACCGGCCTCGATACGGCCCGGCTCCGTCGCCTGTTGCCTCGTGGTTGGCGATTGCTCCCGCTTGGCCGCTCGCCCCGCTGGTGGGCTGAGCCGTCGCGACCGATTGGGACGCGATCAGCGTGGCGCCGCAAGCCGTTTTGTCGCCTTCAAAGGCCGGCGGCTTTCCATGCATGGTCATCCCGCGCGGCAGGATTTGGACGATCGGGTAGACGCCCCCGCACTTGGGGCACGAGACCATGTCTCCCAAACGGGCGACGGATTTGCTTTCGACCTGGCTGTTAGGCGAACACTCTGCCACCGTGATCTGTCGTATCGCCTTCGCGAATAAAAGCGCTCATTGCAAGCTGACGAAGTTTCGGTAGGGCTTCACTTTAACCGCTTCGTATGATGATATCGAAGCGGTCGGCTGAAAACGAAGAGATTGAAGCGGAGACATGCGTCAATTCTTCGGCCAGCGCGTTGCGCGCCTCGGTAGCCAGCGTACCGGTCGGGTAATGAACATGGATCAGAGGCACGGCGGTCCGCTCCTTCGATAGAAACAGGTCGTAACAACATAAGCGTGTAAGCCGGCCTTGGGACAAAGACGTCGGCCAGATGTGGCGCATCCGCCAATTTATAAAGCTCGCTGTTGATGAAACTCGTCGGTGTCCGGCATTCTGGCTCAGATGCCTTGACCGCCCGACACTTCGATGCGCTGTGCGTTGACCCAGCGGTTGTCCTCGGACAAGAGGCTGGCGATCATCGGCCCGATGTCGTCAGGCACACCGACGCGACCCAAAGCCGTCATGTCCGCGAAGAACTTGTTGAATTCCGGGGTATCACGCACGGCGCCGTTGAAGAAATCAGTCTCGATCGCGCCCGGCGCCACCGCATTGACCGAGATTTTGCGGCGACCCAGTTCCTTGGCCATATATACGGTCAGTACCTCAATTGCACCCTTGACCGAGGCATAAGCCGACCAGCCTTCGGCAGACACTCGGGTCAGACCAGTGGACAGGTTCACAATGCGCCCCCCGTCAGCGAGCAGGGGCAGCAGCTTCTGTGTGAGGAAGAACACGCCCTTGAAGTGCACATTGACCAGTTTGTCGAACGCGTCCTCGCTCATCTCGGCAATCGGCGCCACGTCGCCATGTCCGGCGTTGTTGACGAGATGGTCGAAGCTGTCGCGCTGCCAGGTCTGGTGCAACGCGGTCCTCAGCCGTTCTGCGAAGGCCGCGAAAGTGGTGGCGTCGTCGGCGTCCAGTTGAAGGGCTACCGCCTTGCGACCGAGCTTCTCGATCTCGGCGACCACGGCCTTGGCTTCTGCTTCGCGACTGTGATAGGTAATGATGACGTCGCCGCCCCGACTGGCGATGGCCAGGGCGGTATTGCGGCCGAGGCCGCGGCTGGAACCCGTGACGACAGAAATCCTGCTCATGAACGACTCCTTGGTAACGTGTAAGAAGGCGTTCATTTTGTCGCGCGGAACGTGGATTACCTTTGCCTGAATCGCCGAGTTCTTGGCCTTTTCCTCCGAAGGTGGATTTCGCGCCGCCTGAAACGCGCTAGGATGCCGAGGTAAAAAACGCTCGTAGCACGACGATATGAACGACACCCTGCTCGACGCGGTGCGCCGCTACGCGAGTGCCTATACTGGCCCGACAGGCGTGGCCCAAACTCCCATTCCGGCCCTGACCACCATCCGGGCGACCCAGCCGAGCGGGATCGACTATGCGATTTCCCGGCCGCTGGCCTGCCTGGTGTTGCATGGAGGCAAGCGGGTCACGATGGGTACGAAAACGTTCGACTTCAGCGCCGGCGATTCGCTGCTGATTACGGCCGACGTGCCGACGGTAAGCCAGGTCACGCGCGCCAGCGCCGCCGAGCCGTACTTCTCGCTGGTGCTGGATCTGGATCTGACGGCTATCGCCGAACTTGCCGTGGAGATGAAACTGGGGCCCGCGGCCCAAGGGTCGCCCGTGCGGGTTGAGCCATCCGACTCAGAGGTGGCCGATGCAGCGCTGCGCCTGATGCGGCTGATCGAACGCCCCGCGGCGCTGCCCGTTCTGCAGGCCCAGCTCGTGCGGGAAATGCACTACTGGCTGCTGGTCGGAAAACACGGCGCCGCGATCCGTCACTTGGGCTGGCCGGAGAGCCACACCCAGCGCGTGGCACGTGCTGTCGCCCTGCTGCGCAGCGAGTTCGCGCAGCCGCTGCCGATCGAGCGGCTGGCGTCCGAGGCCCGCATGAGTCCATCGTCGTTCTACCAGCATTTCCGGGCGGCGACCTCGTTGTCCCCGTTGCAATTCCAGAAGCAATTGCGCCTGATCGAAGCTCGCAGGCTGATGGCGTCGGAAGGTGTGTCGGCCAGCGGCGCGGCGTTTTCCGTGGGCTATGAAAGCGTCCAGCAATTCACGCGGGAATACCGGCGAATGTTCGGCCTACCTCCGAGCAGAGACGTCGATGCCATCAAGGATGCTACCAGCACCGTTGCTGCGGGAAGGTCTGCAGAAGCTATTCTCGGAGCGCGCCTTTTACCACTTGAACCGAATCAGTCGTGAGAATCCGCTGACAGCCGGTCGGCGCTTCCATGTTGCGTCGGCGCCCAAAACCGGCGCAAGCCTATCCTGCTGCTGTAAGGACTTTCGCTGTATGTCAACTACGGTTTATGGGCCGTGGATGACCGTCTCCGTTTGCGTTTTCAACTCCCCGGATACGCAGGGCTGCTGCGCGCGTAACACGTTGTTCTGCGCCGCTCACTGGCATCGTTCGCTTTCGATGCTTATTTTATTTGCGCGAGCTGCTACCTACAGCCTTCACAGGCGCGCACAGGATTTGCGCGAAGGAGTGAACCTCTGCGCACGATGTTTGCTTGGTATGGAGTACGACTTGATCTTTACCGGTCGCGTGATTTGCGATTCCTTTGCCGTGAGGCGGTAGATGCTGCGTGTGCGCTTAGCCGTAGAGGTAGCAGACTGCATCCCTGTAACCGGCCTTGTCACGCCGAAACTGCTGGCGCGGGCCACCATATCGAAGCCGCACGAGCGCTCCCAATTCCATCAGAGACGCAGCCTGCGCGGCGAGGATCAACCGCCGCGGAATGGGGCTGGCCAGCAGGATAGCCGGGGTTTGCTCCCGTTCGGTCTGACCTCCTGTTGCTATGACACATTGCAGCGTGGCGGGAACGACTCGGTACTACACGGTAGCCGCCGGCGCGCGATAGCATCCGCTCCCGGAAAATCGCTCGCATCTAAAACGTTTGGGCTTTAGATGCGTAATGCCCCTGTTCGGGCGCATTCCCGGCGTTCCAGAACAAAAAAGCCGCTGCTTCGTGAGAAGCAGCGGCTTTTTCTTGCAACTGGTGGCGAATCAGGGACTCGAACCCCGGACCTGCGGATTATGATTCCGTCGCTCTAACCGACTGAGCTAATTCGCCGAAAGAAGCGAGATTATGCTGACGCAGCCGGAGGCTGTCAACCCCCGGCCCACAACTTTTTCAGACAGCGCGGACTGCTGCCTAAGCACGGCCGCCGGACACCCCCTCAATCCTTCGCATAAATATCCGAGTCCTTGGTCTCGCGCACGAACAGCATGCCGATCACGAAGGTGACCACCGCGATCACGATCGGATACCAGAGCCCCGAGTAGATGTTGCCCTTCGCCGCCACGATCGCGAACGCGGTCGCTGGGAGGAAGCCGCCGAACCAGCCGTTGCCGATGTGATACGGCAGCGACATCGACGTATAGCGGATGCGCGTCGGGAACATCTCCACCAGCATCGCCGCGATCGGCCCGTACACCATCGTCACGTAGATCACGAGGATCGTCAGGATCACGATGCTCATCGGCCAGTTGATCTGCGCGGGGTTGGCCTTCGGCGGATAGCCGGCGGCCTTCAGCGTCGCGGCGAGCGTCGTCTCGAACAGCTTGGTTTGCTCCTTCGCGTCGGGCGCGTGGCCGTCGAACGTGTTGACGACGGTGTCGCCCACGCGGATCTGCGCGATCGTGCCGGCCGGCGCCGCGACGTTGTCATAGTTCAGGCCGGCCCGCGAGAGCGCGCCCTTCGCGATGTCGCACGAGGTCACGAACTTCGCCGTGCCCACCGGGTTGAACTGGAACGAGCACTCGGCCGGATCGGCGATCACGACGATCGGCGACTTCGCCGTCGCCGCTTCGAGCGCCGGGTTCGTGTAGTGCGTGAGCGCCTTGAAGAGCGGGAAGTACGTCAGCGCGGCGATCAGCAGGCCGGCCATGATGATCGGCTTGCGGCCGATCCTGTCCGACAGCGAGCCGAAGAACAGGAAGAACGGCGTGCCGATCAGGAGCGCGAGCGCGATCATGATGTTGGCGCTGGTGCCGTCGACCTTCAGCGTCTGAGTGAGGAAGAACAGCGTGTAGAACTGGCCCGTGTACCAGACCACAGCCTGGCCGGCCGTCAAGCCGAGCAGCGCGAGAATCACGACCTTCAGGTTCTTCCACTGGCCGAACGCCTCGGAGAGCGGCGCCTTCGAGGTCTTGCCCTCGGCCTTGATGCGCTCGAACACCGGCGACTCGTGCAGTTGCAGGCGAATCCACACCGACACCGCGAGCAGCAGGATCGACACGATGAACGGAATACGCCAGCCCCATGTGCCGAACGCGTCTTCGCCCATGAACGTGCGCACGCCGAGAATCACGAGCAGCGACAGGAACAGGCCGAGCGTCGCGGTGGTCTGGATCCACGCCGTGTAGAAGCCGCGCCGGTTCGCCGGTGCATGTTCGGCGACGTAGGTCGCGGCGCCGCCGTATTCGCCGCCGAGCGCGAGGCCCTGCAGCAGCCGCATCGCGATGAAGATCACCGGCGAAGCGATGCCGATCGACGTATAGCCGGGCAGGAAGCCGACGAGGAACGTCGACAGGCCCATGATGATGATCGTGACGAGGAACGTGTACTTGCGCCCGACCATGTCGCCGAGACGCCCGAACACGATCGCGCCGAACGGCCGCACCGCGAAGCCTGCCGCGAAGCTCAGCAGCGTGAAGATGAACCCCGCGGTCGGATTGACGCCGGAGAAAAAGCTCTTGCTGATGAAGGCCGCGAGCGAGCCGGCCAGGTAAAAATCGTACCACTCGAAAACCGTGCCCAGCGACGATGCGAAGATCACCCGCTTCTCATCGCGCGTCATCGGCACGTGCGAGATTTGCCCGCCAACGGTAGCCATAGGTCGTCTCCCATATTGATATGCACGCGGATCGCCGGCTCAGGCGTTCCCGTGCAACCGATTATTGGAGTGGAAACTTACGGCCTACTGACGCGGCGGCCGGGCAGGGGATGTCCCTGATAAATCGGCGAACGAACCGTCAACGTGCGTTCAATGTCGCACAAGATTCGCTTAATTGTGCCTAATTGTCGAGCGTGTATCTCAAAATTGCGGATGTGCGATACCTGACGTCAGGCCGCGTTAGGGTAAGTCCCGCCCCCGTTCGGGCACCTGCAAGCTGATGCGCACGAGCGTTCCCGCGAGTCGCGGCGACTCCTGGTAGACGTTGTCGTCGATGGTCATCTCGCCGCCGTGCATCGCCGCGATCTCGCGCACGATCGCGAGCCCGAGGCCGCTGCCGTCGCCCTCGCGGCCGAGAATCCGGTAGAAGCGCTCGACCACGCGCGAGCGTTCGGCGGCCGGTATGCCGAGGCCGGTGTCCTCGACTTCGAGATGCACGAGCCGCGCGGCCGCGTCGTTGCGCACGCGCACGGTGATGCGCCCGCCCGCCGGCGTATAGCGGATCGCGTTGTCGATCAGGTTCGACAGCAGTTCGCGCAGCATCACCGGATTGCCAGCCACTTCGACCGGCTCGTCGGGCGCCTCGTAGCCAAGGTCCATCTCCTTGGCGAGCGCGGGCTGCACCCATTCGCGCACCGCGCTGCGCGCGAGTTCGCCGAGTTCGACCGGCGTGAAGATCTGTCCCGAGCGGCGGTTTTCCGCGCGTGCGAGCGCGAGCAATTGCGTGACGAGCCGCGCGGCGTGCTCGGAACTGGTCGCGATCTGTTCGAGCGAGCGATGCACCTCGGCCGACGCGTTCTGCCGCAGCGCCAGCTCGGCCTGGGTGCGCAGGCCGGCGAGCGGCGTTTTCATCTGATGCGCAGCGTCGGCGATGAAGCGTTTCTGCAACTCCATGTTCTGTTCGAGGCGCGTGAGCAGATCGTTGAACGAGGTGACGAGCGGCTCGATTTCGGGCGGCGCTCGCTGCGCTTCGAGTGGCGACAGGTCGTCCGGGCGCCGCGCGCGGATGTGCGCCTGCAGCGCATGCAGTGGCGCGAGCCCGCGCGACAGGCCGAACCACACGAGCAGGATCGCGAGCGGCAGGATCACGAACTGCGGCAGGATCACGCCCTTGATGATGTCGTTGGCGAGCTGGCTGCGCTTGTCGAGCGTTTCGGCGACCTGCACGAGCACGGGCTGCGCGTCGCGCGTCTGCGGAAACTCGACGGTCGTGTAGGCGACGCGGATGTCGTTGCCGCGCAGCACGTCGTCGCGGAATTCGACGATGCCCGGTTGCGGCCGGTCTTCTTCGTGCGGCAGCGGCATGTCGCGCTCACCCGCGACCAGTTCGCCGCGCGTGCCGAGCACCTGGTAGAACACGCTGTCGACGTTGTCCGCGCGCAGGAAATCGCGCGTCGAGTCGGGCAGCGACAGCTCCGCGACGCCGTTGACCGGATGGATCTGGCGCGCGAGCACGTAGGCGTCGGTTTCGAGCGCGCGGTCGAACGGGCCGTTCGCGATCGACTTGGCGACCAGATAGGTGACCGCGAGGCTCATCGGCCAGAGCAGCAGCAGCGGCGCGAGCATCCAGTCGAGAATTTCGCCGAACAGCGAGCGCGGGCGCGCCTCGGCGGCGGCTTCGGTTTCGTCGGGCGGGGCGAACGGGTTGGCGTAGCGCGCGTCGCGCGCCTCGTCGAGGTCCGCCGCGTGCGCCGGGGCACGGTCAGCGCGTGCGGACATCGCGGGCCTCTATTTGTAGTGGTGGCTCGCCGGCATCGCGGCCGATCCCGCCGATGCCGGCGAACTGGACGGGCCGGGTCCGGCGAGGGGGGC